>JASEHN010000557.1 GCA_030018715.1 Thermodesulfobacteriota bacterium
TTCATGGGGTAGATAACTGAATATATTGCACTTTTAATTCTTGAATTAGCTCATTGCTCATTGGCCATTGATAATTTTGCAATGATAGCCGAATGTTAAAATGAATTGTCGGCCAAAAATAAAAAAGTGTTGCGTAAATGGAAGGTTCAGCCAGAAGGAATGTTATTGTGCTTGACTTGAAATTCGTCCGCGAACACCTGGAGGAAGTAAAGGAAAAGATTGGCCGGCGGGGGGAGGCCATTGACTGGGATCTCTTCATCCGATTGGATTCAGAGCGCCTGGAAATTATGCAGGAAACCGAATCCCTGCGCGCCCAGCGCAACCAGGCTTCCGATTTGATCGCGGAGAAGAAGAATAAAAAAGAAGAAGCTTCCCGGGAGATTGCCCGGATGAAGGAGGTCTCTTCCCGGATCAAGGACCTGGAAACAAGGCTGAGCGCCCAAGAAGAAGACCTGCGCAAGCTTCTGATGGTGCTCCCCAACATCCCTCATGAGAGTGTGGTGATCGGCCAGGGCGAGGCCAATAACCTTGAAGTGCGCAGGGGGGGAAACCTCCCGAATTTTTCTTTTGCCCCCCGGCCGCACTGGGAAATCGGGGAAGATTTAGATATTCTGGACTTCAACCGGGGGACGAAGATCGCCGGAGCGCGGTTTACCCTGTATAAAGACGGGGGAGCCAGGATGGAAAGATCCCTGATGAATTTCATGCTGGACCTGCACACGGGTGCGCACAGCTACCGTGAAGTTCTGCCGCCCATCCTGGTAAACCGCCGGGCAATGACCGGGACTGGTCAGCTTCCCAAGTTTGAGGAGGATTTATTCAAGCTCAGCGATCCGGATTATTTTTTGATCCCCACGGCTGAAGTGCCCGTAACCAATATCCACCAGGATGAGATATTGACAGAGGATGATCTTCCCCTTTATTACACGGCCTATACCCCCTGTTTCCGCAAAGAAGCGGGGTCCTACGGGAAAGATACCCGGGGACTTATCCGGCAGCATCAGTTTAACAAAGTAGAACTGGTGAAATTTACTACCCCGGAGACATCCTACGCAGAGTTGGAAAGCCTGACCAGGGATGCTGAAGAGGTGTTAAAGCGTCTTAATATTCCATATCGGGTGGTGATGTTGTGCACCGGAGACCTGGGCTTTTCAGCTGCCAAGACTTATGACCTGGAAGCGTGGCTTCCTGGACAAGGGACTTACAAGGAAATATCCTCCTGCAGCAACTTTGAAGATTTTCAGGCGCGACGGGCGAACATCCGTTATCGGCCCAAGGGGAAGAAAGGAACGGAATTCGTGCATACCCTCAATGGCTCGGGCCTGGCCATCGGTCGTACGCTGGTGGCCATTCTGGAGAATTACCAGCAGGAAGACGGCAGTGTAAGGATCCCCGAAGCCCTATGGCCTTATATGGGTGGAGTGGAAAAGATTACCAAACGCAAATAGGACGCAGATAAACGCAGATTTTCGCAAATAGAAATGGATTTGATCTAAATTCTATTTTTGGGTTCTTAATTATTTTTTATCCTGTGAATCTGCGGCAATCTGCGTCCCACAACAGCTTTTCCCGGAGGGATGGCCGAGTGGTCGATGGCGGCGGTCTTGAAAACCGTTTCCCCGAAAGGGGACGTGGGTTCGAATCCTACTCCCTCCGCCACGAACCATAAAATAATTGGACGCAGATGAACGCAGATTTCCAGGATTAAAAGCTTAAAATATTTTCTGCGTGTATCTGCGAAAATCTGCGTCCTGAATAATTTGATAAAGAACGGAGAGATGACCGAGCTGGCCGAAGGTGCTCGCCTGCTAAGCGAGTGTATGCCGAAAGGTGTACCGCGGGTTCGAATCCCGCTCTCTCCGCCAGAAATTTTGCTGCGCAAATTTTACCAATAGCAAATAGCTATTAGCTTGATTGTATAGGAAATTCCTAAACAATTAAATTACCATTGAAACTTTTTTTATTTAAGCTTGCGCAATTGACAAAGGGTGAGGCACTTGATATTTTAATTACAGATACGCGCGCCCATAGCTCAGCTGGATAGAGCGCCGGACTACGAATCCGTAGGTCGGGTGTTCGAATCACCCTGGGCGCGCCAGTGTTATTAAGGAGTTATGAAAAATCATTCATAACTCCTTTTGATTTTAGTGTTTATTAGCCCCACACTATCCCCACATAATTTGGTAATTCAAAGTAATTTGGAGTAATCAATCGGCCCCAAGGAATCTTTTTCCCAATTACTCATTGACCAGGAGGATGAAGATAAAAATCCAACACCACCCATTTTTATTTCATTCCTCCACTTCCCCCAGCTGCCTTCGTCCCCACATCTCGCCCACCATCTTAGCCGGTCTCTTGATCTCCGCCCCATAGTTGGATTGCCGGCCGATACGCGAGTAGACGTTAAGGAAAGCCAGTTATTCGATCCCAGCAAAGGAAGAGGAGCCCATTTTATTAAAAGGAATTGGTAACACTTTAGCTTTTTGGAAAATGGGCGTAGGGCCGGGGCTTGTCCCATGCCTCATAATGGCAAACCATAAAGGGTTGCCCTACGTGAGGCCGTCGACCGGAAAAAAAGAAGTAATAAATGATTGTTGATGATCTCGTAAAAAGTCCTTTTTGCCCCATTTTCGTCATTCCCGCGAAAGCGGGAATCCAGTTAATTCAAGTAGTTCTGTCCGCCTGAGGCGGACTGCTTTCGCAGGAGTGACGACTTTTCTGACTTTTTACGAGTTCATCATTGTTGGCATAAAGCTAAATTCATAGGATTTTTGATATTGGCAAATTTTGATGGTTTCGTAAAAAGTCTGAAAAGCCCATTATCAGTCATTCCTGCG
>JASEHN010000558.1 GCA_030018715.1 Thermodesulfobacteriota bacterium
ACACAGATTATCAGGATAAACTAAAAAGAAAATAATTATCTGCGGTTATCTGCGTCCTATTAAATTTATAATACTATCTTGCCGACCCCACGTCAATTTTCTTTTGGCTTCGGGCGTGCGTCATAGAAAAAGGCTGTTGGTCTTGACATTAGCTTTGGCCATGACCTTGCAGATTTATATCTGCAACACAAGGAGGCCCCATGAACCCCACCGTATAAATTGAAGCCCGGTGCAAGGCCATCCTAAAAGAGCTGTACTCGATCCGTTCGCCGAGGAGGGGCACGATTAACAAGCAGCATTTCAAAGTTTCCCTGGAGGGCAAGAGAGGAATGGTTCTCCTAAGATCCGGCCACGTTTTTCCCCGGCGGGAAAGAGAGCGGACTGCCAGCAGGCGCCTGACCACATCAGCCTGTCAAGCATGATCTGCCAATCCCATTAGCCCTTCCTGAAAAATTCGCGGATCCATCTCCTTAAGCTGCGGGGAAATAATTGGTTTAAACGCCATTTGCGAAAGGATGTGCCGCTCAAGTTCCAACCCGGGAGCGATCTCGGTGATCATCATTCCTTCCCGAAGGCGCTCGATCACGGCCCGCTCGGTGATGAACATCACTTTCTGCCCCTTCCTTACGGCGTAGTCTCCGCTAAAGGTAATTTGCTCCACTTCGTTGACGAACTTCTTATGCGTTCCTTCCTTAAGGATTTCGATCTTTCCTCCGCCGACCCGGGTCTTCAGCCCTCCTGCGGTAAACGTCCCGCAGAAGATGATCGTCTTCGCTCCCTGAGAGATGTTGACAAAACCACCCGTTCCTGAAAGATTATCGCCAAACTTGCTGGCATTGACGTTGCCTCGCACATCCGCCTCGGCAAAGCCTAAAAAGGCTCGGTCAAGGCCTCCTCCGTCAAAGAAATCGAACTGGTAGGGCTGGTCGATCACCGCCTCGAAGTTGGACATCACCCCGAAGAGCACGCCGCCCGCCGGGATTCCCCCAATGAGCCCTTGCTCGATAAAGACGGTCATCCGCTCCTCAATCCCCTCTTCAGCGGCCACGGAAGCCACACCGTCCGGCATGCCCACGCCCATGTTGATGACAAATCCGGGACGGAGTTCCATGGCTCCTCTGCGGCCAATGACCTTCCGTTCGTTCAGGTCCATTTTCTCCAGGGTCTCCAGAGGGACTCTGACTTCTCCGCTAAAGGAAGGATTGTATTCGCTGACCACCGTCTGCCACTGTTCGGGATAGACTACAATCCTATCCACCAGGCTTCCGGGCACTTTGACGGTCTTGGGCGGAATTGTCCCGGCTTTCACCAGCCGCTTCACCTGAGCGATCACCAAACCTCCCGAATTATGGGCGGCCATCGCCATGGGCAGGATGTCCAGCCAGGCAGGTTCGAGTTCCAGGCTGATATTTCCTTTTTCATCTGCCGTGCTTCCCCGGATAAAAGCCACGTTTATGGGAAAAGAGCGGTAGAAGAGCCATTCTTTGCCAGCGAGCTCAATGACCTCAATGAGATCTTCCGTAGAGCGTTTATTCAGCTTCCCGCCTTGAAGTCTTGGATCGACGAATGTCCCGAGGCCCACCTGGGTAATCAAACCGGGTCTCCCTCCGGCCACTTCTCTGAGCCACTGGGACATAACTCCCTGCGGGAGGTTATATCCTTCGATCTTATCTTTCAGAACAAGCCTGGACATCAGGGGAGCCATGCCGTAATGGCCGCCGATGACCCGCTTTACCAGGCCCTCGTGAGCCAGGTAGCCTAAACCGGTGGTCTTTCGATCTCCCAGGCCGGACACATGAAAGACCGTAAGGTTTCTGGGATTTCTTGTCTCAAGATATCGGTCCCCCAGCGTTTTAATCAGAAGATCAGGTTCGACATTCCCTCCGCCGGCCCCGTGAAGGGCCAGGACATCGCCATCGTTTACCAGACTCACCGCCTGGCGGGCGCTGATTACTTTACTTTCCATCTCTTTCCCCCTAAGCAGCCTTCGGAAACTTCTCTAACGCAGTTCCGTCGAGGACCACTACTCCTTTCTGATTGCGGACGATCGTGCGCAAGAGCAGCGTCCGCTTTTCCATATCTATTTCTTTGACTTCCACCTCCGCATAAACGGTGTCTCCAAAATAGACGGGAGCCAGAAAATGCATCTCATGCGCAAGGGTCACCGCTCCAGGAGCCACGAGTTTCGTAAGGGCAGAGGACATTATGCCGGCAATCAAAAGACCGTGGGCGATTCTTTCCTTGAACCGCGTCCCCCGGGCATAGTCGGCGTTCACGTGATGAGGAGCCAAATCGCCGGTAATTCCTGCGTACAGGTAAACATCGCTCTCGGAGACCGTCTTGGAGAAAAATTCTTTGTCACCGATCTTAAAGTCAGTGATCTGCTTGACCTTCATCATCGGTCTTTATCCTCCTGCCTCGCCTTCGCACCATGGAATGAGAAGAACTGGCTTTGGGGTGAGTCAAGAATATGAAAGAGGAAGTTGCCTGTCAAGAAAAAAGACCGCAAACCATTTTCATCTAAACCTCATAAGCCAGGGCATATCCCCCGAATGCGGATGGCGGAATTCGAAGTGCGGAGCCCGGGCTTAACCATTAGAAAAAAGTTTTTCCCCGGCCGATGCTGCTCCGCCTAAGGCTATTTCATCGCCCTGAACCCTAAGGGGCGAATAAACCGGGGGGATGGCCAGCTTGAAATTGGTTGACTTTTTTAAGCAAACATGAAAGTATTCTTCACTAAGTTTATTTTGCCGGGTCAAATTAACCCGAAAGGGGGTTCTTAGTGCGCCAGGCAAAGCCTGGAGAATCCAGTTGGTTGCAAAGCCAGCCT
>JASEHN010000028.1 GCA_030018715.1 Thermodesulfobacteriota bacterium
TTCACATGCGGCTTCGTCCGCTCAAACTTCCGCTTCGACATGTCCCCTCCTTTGCTTCTGCTTCATTGGCGGCGGTCTTGCACGCCTTTAGTTTTGACGGGCTCGGGCGATGGCCTCTTCCGCAATCGCCGCTGGCACGCGTTCATAATGAGAAAACTGCATCGAGTAAGTAGCCCGCCCCTGGGTAGCGGAGCGAAGTTTGGTGGCATAACCAAACATCTCCGCCAACGGCACTTTTGCTTCGATCCTCTGGGCGCCGTTCCGTATCTCCAGATGGGTGATTTTGCCCCGGCGCGAACCGAGATCCCCGTTTACTTCTCCGGTGAACTCCTCGGGAACGATTACTTCCACGGCCATGATAGGCTCCAGAAGTACCGGCTGAGCCTGCCTTATTCCCTCTTTAAATCCCATGGATCCGGCAATTTTAAAGGCCAATTCGGACGAATCGACTTCGTGGAAAGACCCATCCAGCAGAGTCACTTTTACATCTACAACCGGATAGCCCGCCAAAACCCCTCCATCCGCTGCTTCCCTTACTCCTTTTTCGACTGCCGGAATGAATTCCCGGGGAATGGTTCCCCCCTTGATGGCGTCCACAAATTGAAATTTTTCTCCGGGAGGCAAGGGCTCCACCTCCAGGAATACATGCCCGTACTGCCCTTTGCCGCCTGATTGGCGAACAAATCTTCCCTCGGAACGGACAGCCCGGGTAATCGTCTCCCGGTAAGCCACCATGGGTTTCCCCACATTGACCGGAACGCTAAACTCCCGCCTCAACCGATCGACGATAATTTCCAGATGCAGCTCGCCCATCCCGGAAATGATGCGCTGCCCGGTTTCAGCATCCGTGTGGTAATGGAAGGAGGGGTCTTCATTCCCTAACTTCTGAAATCCCTGGTCCAGCTTCTCTTGATCTCCTTTGGCTTTGGGCTCGATGGCCATGGCAATGACCGGCTCCGGAAGGTCTATGGACTCCAGGACGAGGGGGTGATCTTCCTCGCAGAGGGTATCTCCAGTCTTCGTTCCTTTTAAACCGACGGCAGCCACGATTTCACCGGAACTGGCACTCTTGATTTCCTCGCGTTTATTGGCGTGCATCTTCAACAGGCGTCCGATTCGCTCCCGCTTTTTCTTGCTGGAATTGTAGATGGCTGAGCCGGAGGTCAGCATTCCCGAATAAATCCTAAGAAAAGTCAGCTGGCCGACGTAAGGGTCGGTCATGATTTTGAAGGCAATAGCGGATAAGGGAGAGCCATTGACGGGAGAACGCTCTTCTTCCAAGCCGTTTTCGGGATTGATTCCCCGGATTGGGGGAACATCGAGAGGAGAAGGGAGAAAATCAACTACGGCGTCGATAAGCAACTGGACCCCTTTATTCTTAAAAGCCGACCCACAGAGTACAGGTACGATCTTCGCAGCTAAGGTGCCTTCACGTATTAAGGACTGAATTTCTTCCAAGGAAAACGATCCCCCGGCCAGATACTTTTCCATGAAGGAATCATCCAGGTCTGCCAGACATTCGCATAGCGCCTCTCGATATACTTTAGCAATTTCCGCTAAATGCTCGGGAATCTCTTCCTCATGATATGAAGCTCCCAAGCTCCCTTCGTCGAAAATAATCGCTTTCATCCGCACGAGATCGATCACTCCCCGAAAATCTCCTTCTTCGCCCATGGGGAGCTGCAGGGGAAGCGGGTTGGCCCGGAAGCGTTCCCGGATCATCTGCACCACCCGCGGAAAGTCCGCTCCTATCCGATCCATCTTATTGACAAAGGCAATTCGCGGAATGCCGTATTTATCCGCTTGCCTCCAGACGGTCTCACTCTGCGGTTCTACGCCACCGACCCCGCAGAAGACGGCTACAGCTCCGTCTAAGACTCGCAGGCTGCGTTCCACTTCGATGGTGAAATCGACATGGCCGGGAGTATCGATGATGTTGATGCGGTGGTTTCTCCAAAAACAAGTTGTCGCGGCCGAGGTAATGGTGATTCCCCTCTCCTGTTCTTGCTCCATCCAATCCATCACTGCCGTTCCGTCATGCACCTCTCCCAACTTATAGGAGACACCTGTATAATAGAGGATGCGCTCCGTTGTCGTCGTTTTGCCGGCGTCGATGTGCGCCATGATGCCGATATTTCGTGTTTTTTCTAATTCCAACCGATTTGCCAAAACCTTACTTCCTCTTCCTAAAAAAGAATACTCTCTATCCTAATTTTCTCGGTTTTTCAGCCTGGACCTGCCCTCCCCTAAAAAAGAGAATTATAAACAGATTTCACCACCGGTAATGGGCGAAGGCCTTATTGGCCTCGGCCATTTTATGGACATCTTCCCTCTTCTTAATCGCCCCTCCGCGGTTGTTTGCCCCATCGATCAGTTCCGCTGCCAGCTTTTCTTCCATGCTCTTTTCGGATCGTTCTTTGGCATAGAGAATCAACCAGCGAATGGCCAAGGCCGTCCGTCTTTCCGGGCGCACTTCCGTAGGAACCTGATAGGTCGCTCCCCCCACTCTGCGGGATTTGACTTCAATGATGGGTTTAACATTGTTCACGGACTTTTCGAAAAGCTTTAAAGGGTCTTCTTTGGTCCGTTCCCGGATGATTTCCATCGCCCGGTATAAAATCCGTTCGGCTACACTCTTCTTCCCCTGGTGCATAATGTTGTTGATGAACTTGGCCACCAACAAGTTTTTATACTTGGGGTCAGGAAGAATTCCACGCTTGGTTACAACGCGTCTTCTGGGCATGCGTTCCTCACTTCGGCCTTTTCGCGCCGTATTTTGAACGACTCTTCTTGCGGTTTTGCACTCCCACGGAATCAAGGGTACCCCGGATAATATGATACCGGACTCCGGGAAGGTCTTTCACTCGCCCACCCCGGATCAAAACCACGGAATGTTCTTGAAGGTTATGCCCTACCCCTGGGATGTAGGTAGTAATCTCGTAGCCGTTCGTCAGCCGCACCCGGGCCACTTTTCTCAATGCCGAGTTGGGCTTTTTGGGGGTGGAAGTATAAACTCGGAGGCAAACTCCCCGGCGTTGCGGAGAATTGGTCAACGCCGGCGCTGCTGTCTTGCGTTTTATCTTCTGGCGTCCGAGACGAACCAGCTGATTAATTGTGGGCATTTATCCTCCAGATTTTCAACAACATCAAAATTTTTTATTCTATCTTTTTTAAATCCCTTTGTCAATTGATTTATTAACTTTCATCTCTCCCGGAATTATCTTTTCCTTCTTCTTCCCCCTCTACTCGAATTCCCAAATTCCTGTATCGGGAAAGACCAGTTCCCGCCGGGATCAACCGTCCCAGAATCACGTTCTCTTTCAACCCGCGTAAGTGGTCCGTTTTACCGCTGATTGCGGCCTGAGTCAAAACTTTGGTGGTTTCCTGGAAAGAGGCGGCGGAGATGAAACTTTCCGTGCTTAAAGAGGCTTTGGTAATACCCAAAAGAAGGGGCTCGGCTACAGCAGGCCGCTTGTCCGCAGCTTTCAACTTTTCGTTTTCTTCCTCAAAGATATGCCGTTCCACATGTTCGCCGACCAGGAAATTGGAATCCCCCACTTCCTTGATCATCACCCGGCGGAGCATTTGCTTGACGATAACCTCGATATGTTTGTCATTGATTTTCACGCCTTGCAGCCGGTAGACCTCCTGGACTTCATCGACTAAATACCGGGCTAAGTCCTCTACTCCCAGGATGGAAAGAATATCATGTGGGTTTGAAGACCCATCCATCAGGGCCTCGCCGGCCTTTACTCTTTCCCCTTCGTGCACGCTAATATGCTTCCCCTTGGGAATCGAATACTCTTTGGGCTCACCCACCTCGGGAGTAATGATCACCTTGCGTTTGCCCTTGGTGTCTTTGCCAAAAGATACCGTCCCCGTAATTTCACTGATGATAGCGAATTCCTTGGGTTTGCGGGCTTCGAAAAGCTCCGCTACTCGAGGCAACCCACCGGTGATATCTTTGGTTTTTGTTGTCTCCCGGGGAATTTTGGCGATCACATCGCCCTGGTGCACCAAACCGCCTTCCGTTACAACGATATGGGCTCCCACCGGTAAAAGATACCTGGCCATGGCTTCTGATCCGTGGATTTTCAGGGTTCGCCCCCGTTCATCTTTTATGGACACCCGGGGCCGGGCTTCCGGATCCTTCGCCTCAGAGATGACCTTGGTTGAAAAACCGGTCACCTCATCCAACTGTTCCTGCATGGTCACGCCTTCGACAATGTCCCCAAATTTGATCCGCCCGGACGCTTCCGTTAAAATGGGGATCGTGTAAGGATCCCATTCGGCGATTAGGTCTCCCCCTTTGATGGACTGACCGTTTTCAATTTTAATCTTGGCGCCATAGATAATGGGATAGCGTTCCCGTTCTCTCCCGCTTTCGTCCACGATGGCCAACTCCCCGTTCCGGTTCATGACTACCCAATTCCCTTCTTTATTCCGAACCGTGGAGAGATTGATAAATTTAACCCTTCCGTCGTTCCGGGGCTGTAAGGCGGTTTGCTCTGCCCGCCGGCTGGCCGTGCCCCCGATGTGGAAGGTGCGCATGGTCAACTGTGTTCCCGGCTCTCCGATGGATTGGGCAGCGATGATGCCCACCGCTTCCCCGATGTTGACCATCTGGCCGCGGGCCAGGTCCCTTCCGTAGCACTTCACGCAGACCCCCCGCTTCGAACGGCAGGTCAGCACGGAGCGAATCTTTACTTTTTCCAGGCCGGTATTTTCGATCTTCTCCACAAGTTTTTCGTCTATTTCTTCGTTGGCCGTGACGATGACTTCTTCGGTAAAGGGATCATAGATGTCTTCTAAAGCCACCCGCCCGAGGATTCGCTCTCCGATGGGTTCAATAATTTCTCCGCCTTCCACCAGGGGAGTCACGAAGATGCCCTCCAGCGTCCCGCAATCATCTTCGGCAATTACCACGTCCTGGGCTACGTCCACCAGCCTGCGGGTCAAATATCCGGAGTTGGCGGTTTTGAGCGCGGTATCCGCCAAGCCTTTACGCGCCCCATGCGTTGAAATAAAGTATTGCAATACCGTCAGCCCTTCCCGGAAATTAGCGGTAATGGGGGTCTCAATGATCTCGCCCGACGGCTTGGCCATTAACCCGCGCATGCCGGCCAGCTGGCGAATCTGCTGGGCGCTTCCCCGGGCGCCGGAGTCGGCCATCATGAAGATGGGATTGAAGGAAGGCACGCGTCTCTTCTTTCCGCTGGGGTCGGAGATCATAACGGTGCCCAGTTCTTCCAGGATCTCAAATCCGATGTTTTCGGTGACCTGAGCCCAGATGTCCACTACTTTGTTATATCGCTCTCCGTCGGTGATTAATCCTTCTTTGTATTGGTTTTCGATTTCCAGGACTTCTTGATTGGCTTTTTGTAAAAGCTCTGCCTTCCGCGGGGGAATGACCATATCGTCGATGCAGATGGAAATGCCGGCCTGAGTGGCATAACGGTAACCCAAGTCCTTAAGCTGGTCGGCTAAGATGACCGTCTTTTTGTTCCCGGCAAAACGGTAGCATTGATCGACCAGCGCAGCCAGCTCCTTTTTGTTCAAAACTTTATTGATGAAAGAGAAAGGAATCTCCGGGGGCAGAATTTCCCGCAACAAGACCCGGCCCACGGTAGTTTCCACCCTCTCAGCATGGCCGTTTTCACTCAGGCGAACTTTTATGGCCGCATGTAAATCCACTTCTCCGGCATCGTAAGCCATGCGCACTTCTTCCGGGCCGGAAAAGAGCTTCCCTGCCCCTTTGGCGTAAGGTTTCTCCCGGGTCATGTAATAGAGGCCCAGAACGATGTCCTGGGTGGGTACGATAATCGGCTTGCCATGAGCCGGAGAGAGAATGTTATTAGTGGACATCATTAACACCCGGGCTTCAATCTGGGCTTCAATCGAGAGAGGAATGTGTACGGCCATTTGATCCCCATCGAAATCCGCGTTGAACGCTGAACAGACCAGCGGGTGCAACTGGATGGCCCTCCCCTCGATGAGGATTGGCTCGAAAGCCTGAATGCCTAAGCGGTGTAAGGTGGGCGCCCGGTTGAGCATTACGGGATACTCGCGGACAATCTCGCTCAGCGTCTCCCAGACTTCATCTTTTTCCTGCTCCACCATCTTTTTTGCGCTCTTGATGGTAGTTACATAACCTTTTTGTTCGAGGCGGTTGTAGATGAAAGGTTTAAAAAGCTCCAGAGCCATTTTCTTGGGGAGGCCGCATTGGTGAAGCCGTAAGTCTGGCCCTACGACTATCACCGACCTGCCGGAATAATCCACCCGCTTGCCTAATAGGTTTTGCCGGAATCGCCCCTGTTTTCCTTTAAGCATATCGGAAAGGGATTTGAGAGGCCTCCCGTTGGATCCCAGGATCGACCGCCCCCCCCGGCCGTTATCGAACAGGGCATCCACGGCCTCCTGGAGCATGCGTTTCTCGTTGCGGATAATAATCTCGGGCGCGCTCAATTCTTGCAGGCGTCTTAGGCGATTATTGCGATTGATCACCCGCCGGTACAGGTCATTCAGATCTGAAGTGGCAAACCGCCCTCCATCCAGGGGAACCAGGGGTCGCAAGTCAGGAGGGATGACGGGCATTACTTCCAAGATCATCCATTCCGGCTTGTTTCCCGAATCCTTGAAAGCATCCACGATCTTCAGACGCTTGGCGATTTTTTTCTTTTTTACTTCCGAGGTAGCGTCACGCATTTCCTCCCGCAGCTGGTCGGATAGTTTCTCCACGTTCACTTTCCGCAAGAGTCCGCGGACGGCTTCGGCTCCCATTCCGGCCAAGAAGGAGTCCGGACCGTATTCTTCTATGGCTTTGCGGTATCGTTCGTCGCTTAAAAGCTCTCTCTCTTTAAGGGGCGTCTTTTTGGGATCGATGACCACATAGGCTTCGAAGTAAAGGGTTTTCTCCAACTCCCTAAGGGTGATGTCCAGCAGGTTGCCGATGCGGCTGGGAAGGCTTTTCAAAAACCAGATATGGGCCACCGGTGCGGCCAGTTCGATGTGCCCGAGGCGTTCCCGCCTCACCTTGGACTGAATGACTTCCACGCCGCATTTCTCGCAGACCACACCGCGATGTTTCATCCGCTTGTACTTGCCGCAGTTACACTCATAGTCCTTGGTCGGGCCGAAGATCTTGGCGCAGAATAAACCGTCCCGCTCCGGTTTAAAGGTTCGGTAATTGATCGTCTCCGGCTTCTTGACTTCCCCGTAAGACCAGGCGCGAATTTTTTCGGGGGATGCCAGAGATATGCGCACGGCATTGAAGGCCATCGGATATTTGGGTTTTTCAAAAAAGCTAAAAAGATCTTCCACAGCCATTCCCCCTTATGCTTCTTCTTTTTCCAGTTCCAGAAGCTCCATGTCCAGACAAAGGCTCTGCAGCTCTTTGACCAGGACGTTAAATGATTCCGGGATCCCCGCTTCCAGATTATGACCCCCTTTGACGATAGTCTCGTACATCCTTGTCCGGCCGAGCACATCGTCCGATTTCACGGTCAGGAACTCTTGCAGCGCGTGAGCGGCCCCGTAAGCTTCCAGGGCCCAGACTTCCATTTCGCCCAGGCGCTGCCCGCCGAATTGGGCCTTTCCCCCCAGGGGCTGCTGGGTAATCAGGGAGTAAGGTCCTACCGATCGGGCATGAATTTTGTCATCAACCAGATGGTGAAGTTTCATCATATAGATGATTCCCACCGTAACCTTCTGATCAAAAGATTCTCCCGTTCGGCCATCAAAAAGAGTCGCCTGGCCTGTAACCGGGAGGCCGGCTTCTTTCAAGGCAACTTTTATCTCTTCTTCTGAGGCGCCATCAAAGGCCGGAGAAGCCATGTAAATCCCGCAGGATAAAGAACGGGCATATTCCCGCAGGTCTTCATCATCCAGGCTCTCCAATAGAGTATTAAAGGTTTCAGAATTATAAATCTTCTTGATCTTATCGCGCAGGGCTTTCGGGTTGTATTCCTTTTCGATGATCCGGCTGACCTGTTCCCCGAGGCCCTTGGCGGCCCACCCCAGATGGGTTTCTAGAATTTGTCCCACGTTCATGCGCGAGGGGACTCCCAGAGGATTAAGGATTATGTCCACCGGCTTTCCATCTTCCAAATAGGGCATATCTTCTTCAGGAAGAATACGGGAAATAACCCCTTTATTGCCGTGGCGGCCGGCCATTTTGTCCCCCACCGAAAGTTTTCGCTTGATGGCTACGTCCACTTTGACCATCTTAATGACACCAGGAGGAAGTTCATCCGCCTTCTTCAAACGGGCTATTTTTTTGTCAAAGGCTCCCTTGATAACTTGTACCCGTTCATCCAGATGTTCCCATATTTTTTCGGCATCGGCGTTTTTCTTGGGGTTCTGGACGCTTAAATCCCGCAGGCGGTAGTCCGAAATCCCGGCCAATATCTCTTTGGTTAACTTGGTATTTTTGGGAATCAACGTTTTCCCGCTGCGCTCCTCCGAAACCCTGGTGGCCACAACTTCATTTAGAAAAAGTCTGCGCACTTTCTGGGCGGCGAGATGTCGAACGATTTGGATTTCGTCTTCCTGGTCCCGGTGGATACGGGCAATTTCTTCTTCTTCTATGGCTTTGGCTCGGGAGTCCTTTTCCACCCCGCGCCGGCTGAAAATTTTCACCCCGATCACCGTTCCTTCCACCCCCGGGGGGACCTTTAAAGAGGTATCCTTGACCGATCCGGCCTTTTCCCCAAAAATCGCCCGTAGCAGCTTTTCCTCCGGAGAGGGCTGGGTCTCTCCTTTGGGGGTGATCTTTCCCACCAGAATATCCCCGGCTTTTACTTCGGCCCCGATGCGGATAATTCCGCTTTCATCCAGGTTTTTCAAGGATTCTTCCCCCAGGTTGGGAATGTCCTGGGTAATTTCTTCTCGGCCCAGTTTGGTATCCCGGGCAACCACCTCGAATTCCTCAATATGGATGGATGTAAAGCTGTCGTCTTTGACCACTCTCTCGCTGATCAGGATGGAATCTTCAAAGTTATATCCGCCCCAGGGCATGAAGGCAACCACCACATTGCGCCCTAAGGCCAACTCCCCTCTCTCAGTCGCTGGGCCATCGGCGATAATCTGCCCCTTTTGAATTCGCTGGCCTTCCTGCACTATGGCTTTCTGATTGATGCAGGTATTCTGGTTGGAACGCTGGTATTTAATTAGATTATAAATATCCACTTCGGACCGGCTGCCATTCCGGCCAATATTATCTGCCCGGACGATGATGCGGGCAGAGTCCACTTTCTCCACTACCCCTTCCCGCTCGGCAACCACGGCCACGCCGGAATCCTTGGCCACCATGCCCTCCATGCCCGTTCCGACCAGGGGCGCCTCTGCTCTGAGCAAAGGAACCGCCTGGCGCTGCATGTTCGAGCCCATCAAAGCCCGGTTGGCGTCGTCGTTCTCCAGAAATGGAATCAGAGAAGCGGCCACGCTTACCAGTTGGTTGGGAGAGACATCCATCAGGTTGATTTCTTCCGGCCGGACTAACGTGGCCTCCCCGGCAATGCGCGCCTGGATCAAATCCGCTGTGAATCGACCTTTTTCATCCACCAAGGCATTGGCCTGGGCAATGACTCGGGTTTCATCTTCCTGCAGGGCGGACAGGTACTCGATTTCTTTGGTTACCTGGCCGCCTGCCACCTTGCGGTAGGGAGTAACAATGAACCCGAACGGATCAACTTTGGCATAGGTGCTAAGAGAGGCGATCAGACCGATGTTGGGCCCTTCGGGGGTTTCGATCGGACATACCCGGCCGTAATGGGTAGGATGGACGTCGCGCACTTCGAAACCGGCGCGCTCCCGGGTCAAACCTCCAGGCCCGAGGGCTGAAAGGCGCCGTTTATGGGTAATCTCGGAAAGGGGATTGGTCTGGTCCATGAATTGGGAGAGTTGTGAAGATCCGAAAAATTCCTTCACTACCGCGGAAACAGGCTTGGGGTTAATCAAATCATGGGGCATGAGGGTTTCCACGTCCTGCAAGCTCATCCGCTCTTTGATGGCCCTTTCCATGCGCACCAGCCCGATGCGGTACTGATTCTCCAAAAGTTCTCCTACGGCCCGCACCCTGCGGTTGCCCAGATGATCGATGTCGTCGATCTCTCCCGAACCATCCTTCAACTCGATCAAATATTTCACCGTTTCCAGGATGTCCTCTTTCCGCAGAATGCGTAAATCCAGCGGGGCATCCAGCTTCAGCCGGTGATTGATCTTGAGCCGCCCCACCCGGGAAAGATCATACCGTTCGGTGTTGAAAAACAGGTTGGTGAAAAAATTCTTGGCTGTTTCCAGAGTGGGGGGTTCGCTGGGGCGCAAACGCCGGTAGATTTCCAGGATGGCGTTATAAATCGTACTCGAAGTTTTATCCTGGGGGGTCTGTTTACGGTATTCTTCGATGGACCGGTTTTCGCTATCGTCAATTCGATCGGAGTTCAATGTATCGCGGAAGGAGGAGGAAACGTTCAGCTGGTCGATGAATAGAATATCAATTCCCTTCACTCCGGCTCTGCGCATCTCCTCCACTTTTTCCACGGTCAATTCCGTATTGGCTGGAAACCAGATTTCCCCGGTTTGCTGATGGAGGATGTTATGGGCCAAATACCGGCCGGCCAAATCGGACGGATCGATGGGCACAGCCTTAACCTTGGCATCCATCAATTTCTTCAGGGCTGGCCGGGTGATCTTCCGGTTCTTGCGGACAAGCATCTCCCCCGTGTGCGGATGCTTGATGTCTTCCGTGGCTCGTTTGTTGATAAGCAGATCAAAATCGACGCTCTTGGTTATTTTGTCTTCGTGAAAAAAAACCCTTTCCTTCCGGTAGAAATAACTTAGCAATTCCTCGGTGGAATAACCCAGGGCTCTCAGGAGGATGGTAACCGGCAGCTTGCGCCTGCGGTCGATACGGACATAAAGCAGGCCTTTGCTGTCAAATTCGAAATCAAGCCATGAACCCCTATGTGGAATGATCCGCCCGGAGTAAAGGGATTTCCCGGTATGGGTTTTGCCCTTTTCGTGTTCAAAGAGAATTCCGGGAGAGCGGTGGAGCTGGCTGACGATGACCCGTTCCGTCCCATTGATGACAAAGGTCCCTTTGTCCGTCATCAAGGGAATTTCGCCAAAATAGACTTCCTGCTCCTTAATATCCCGGACGCGGGGCTTGCCCTTTCGTTCCTCCTCGTCCATTTCGTAAGTGATCAAGCGGACTACCACTTTCAAAGGAGCCGCGAAAGTCATCCCCCTATGCCGGCATTCCTCCACTTCGTACTTGGGGTCGCTTAAGGAATAGGAGACGAACTCCAATGAAGCTGCCTTATTAAAATCACGGATGGGAAAAACACTTTTGAACACCGCCTGCATGCCCATGTCCTGTCGATCTTCCGGGGAGACGTCCTTTTGCAGAAAATTCTCGTAGGACTGCCTCTGGACATCGATTAGATTCGGAATGTCCATGATTTTTTCGATCTTAGAAAAATTTAATCGGACGATCGGATGGCTGCTCAACAAAGACAAAGACGCCATTCCTCATTCCCTCCCATCCCGCAGTTGGTATGTCTACCAACATGTTACGGCTTTATAAAAGTGAATCCATTGAGGACATAAATTTGGGCGATATCCGAGAACACATTTTCTCTGGAATAAAAATCTTTCCCCTCTGCGTATATCTTTCTCCCCAGTCCCCAGAAGATGTTCTTTATTTAATTTCTACGGTAGCTCCCACTTCTTCCAGCTTCTTTTTAACGTTCTCCGCTTCCTCTTTGGAGACACCTTCTTTCACTGGCTTGGGCACGCCCTCGACTAAATCTTTGGCCTCTTTTAACCCCAGACTTGTAAGCTCACGGACCACTTTAATAACCTGAATTTTTTTCTCCCCTACGCCTGTCAGCACCGCGTCAAATTCCGTTTTTTCCTCGACGACCGGGGCGGCTTGCCCCGCACCAGCGGCTGGAGCCGCTGCCATGGCTATGGCCGAGGCCGATACTCCCCATTTTTCCTCTAAAAGCTTGGACAATTCTGCGGCCTCCAAAAGGGTCAGCCCGCTCAATTCTTCTACGATTTTCTGTAAATCTGCCATCTTTCCTTCTCCTTTGGGATGTAATTTTGATCTTGAAAGACCATCATAAAAATCATTCTTCTTTTTGGCTTTTGGCCTTTAGCAGCTGAGCCAGGCGCGTGCCGGGGGTGGACACCAGACGTACCAGATTCGAGGCTGGCCCTTGAATGAAACCCAGAATTTTGGCCCTGAGTTCCGTAAGACTCGGAAGCGTCACCCAGGCCTGAACCTCCTCTGGATTCCACAGCTTTCCTTCAGAGCTGGCCATTAAGATTTTCAGCTCGGGAAAGTCCTTGGCGAATTTGACCAAAACCCGGGCCGGAGCAATGGGGTCTGTGTCGCTCCAGGCCACAGCGATCGGCCCTTCTAACTTCGTTCCCAAAAGCTCCTTATCTGTGCCCTGAATTGCCAACCGTAAAAGTGTATTTTTAACGATGCGATACTCCACGGCTGCCCGGCGCAGCTCCGCGCGCAGCTGGGTCATCTTTCCCACATTGAGGCCCATGAAACGGGTCAGGATGGCTACCTTGGCCCGGAGCATCCGCTGATGGAGATCGGCAACTACAATGCTCTTATCCTCTTTCTTCAAATTTCAATCTCCTTTCTCCCTCGCCTTTTCGTTCCAGCCCCTCGATGTGGAAACGCCTGATGATTTTGATGATCTTCCCCAAAATTTCATCCCCTAAGGGTTCGCTTCCGTCTCGGCAGGCCGGATTTTTTCCGCTTAAGCGCAACAAGGCGTACCTACGGTCTTAGACGAAAAGTAATAAGCGTACAACGTCCGTTTAATGGATTACTTCGTCGCTCCGCGCATGACGTTGGGATCAAGTTTAATCCCTGGTCCCATGGTTGTTGAAATGGCAATGCTCTTAAGATAAGTCCCTTTGCTTGAAGCCGGCTTAGCCCGGACAATTACGTCCATCAGAGCCAGAACATTGTCCTTTAACTTTCCTTCGTCAAAAGAAACTTTGCCGACCGTGGTGTGGACAATTCCGCTTTTATCCACCCTGAACTCCACCCGGCCGGCTTTCAACTCCTTGACTGCCCTGCCCACATCGAAGGTCACCGTCCCAACCTTCGGATTGGGCATCAAGCCCCGGGGTCCGAGGATTTTACCCAATTTGCCCACCATCCCCATCATGTCCGGCGTGGCAATGGCTTTGTCGAAATCCGTCCAGCCGCCAGTGATTTTTTCCACCAGATCTTCAGCCCCCACAAAGTCTGCCCCGGCTTCTCTGGCTTCCTTTTCTTTCTCCCCTTTGGCAAAGACCAAAACATTCACTGCCTTGCCCACCCCATGGGGAAGAGCCACCGTTCCCCGAACCATTTGGTCGGCATGCTTGGGGTTTACCCCCAGGCGGATGGCCATGTCCACGCTTTCGTCAAACTTGGCCCGGGCAGATTCTTTGACCAATTTTAATCCTGTATCCAGGTCATACCGGGTAGTGCGGTCAATTTTTTTTCGCGATTCCAGATATGTCTTGCCTTTTTTACCCATACGTTCACCCTTCTATGATGTCGATGCCCATCGACCGGGCCGTTCCTTGTACGGTCAGGATGGCCGCATCCAAGCTGGCGGCGTTTAAATCCGGGAGTTTCGTTTGGGCGATTTCCCTCACCTGCGTCCTGGTAACCTGGCCGACCTTTGTCCGATTTGGTTCCCCCGACCCTTTGACGATTCCCGCCGCTTTTTTCAGCAATACGGCCGCCGGCGGGGTCTTGGTAATGAAAGAGAATGACCTGTCGGCGTATATGGAAATTACTACTGGAATGATCGTGCCTTCCTGGTTTTTGG
The DNA here is from genome assembly GCA_030018715.1 of Thermodesulfobacteriota bacterium. Lineage (GTDB taxonomy): Bacteria > Desulfobacterota > SM23-61 > SM23-61 > SM23-61 > JAHJQK01. The sequence goes on from JASEHN010000028.1 coordinate 13,854, forward strand.
TCTGAGCATTGAAGGCCTTGCAGAATTCCATGATGTTCACCCCGTGCTGACCGAGGGCTGGCCCTACGGGGGGAGAGGGATTCGCTTGCCCGCCGGGGATTTGTAGTTTTACCATGCTGATTAATTTTTTGGCCATCTTTGTCCTCTTATCCTAATTCTTTTTAACCTGGGCGAAATCTACTTCTACGGGGGTGGATCGTCCAAAAATACTCACCAGAACGCGTACTTTACCTTTTTCTAAATTTACCGCCTCAACCAATCCATTGAAGTTGGAGAAAGGCCCGTCCACTACCCGGATTTGATCGCCCTTTTCGAAGGTCATGCGGTGTTTGGGCCGCAGGAGACCTTCGCTCATCTGATTTTTTATCCCCTCCACTTCGTTATCGGGGATTGCCGAGGGGTTGGCCCGGTCTCCGACAAAGCCAGTGACCTTGGGAGTGTCTTTGACTATGTGCCAAGTTTCATCGTTCAATTCCATTTTAACTAAGATGTACCCGGGGAAAAATTTGCGGGAAGAAGACTTTTTCTTTCCCTTGATCATCTCGATCACTTTCTCGGCGGGGACGAGGACTTCCGAAAAGAACACTTCTTTCCCGGCCGATTTGATCCGCTCCTCCAGAACAGATTTCACCTTGTTCTCGAATCCGGAATACGTATGCACCACATACCACTTTTGGGCCATGGATTAAATCCTCTAGTTTAAAAATATTTTGATCAAATGGGAAAG
>JASEHN010000029.1 GCA_030018715.1 Thermodesulfobacteriota bacterium
CGACCGACGATGTAAAAATATCCATCTTCGTCCTGTTTGGCTAAATCCCCCGTATAAACCCATCCCTCCCGGATAGATGCCCGGGTTAGCTCCGGAAGTTTCCAATATCCTTTGGTGGCGTTTTCCCCTTTAAAGAGCAATTCGCCAATCTCTCCCCTAAAAACTTCCTTCCCATCTTTGTCGATTAAGCGAGTCTGAACATTAGGAACTGTCAGGCCGATGGAACCGGCTTTTCTCACTCCGGCCACGGGATTGGCCGTGACCAGGCCGGTGGATTCGGTAAGTCCATAGACTTCCAGGATCTGAGCCTTAAAGGTCCTCTCCCAATTTTTCAGGAGTTCCACGGAAAGGGAAGCTCCGCCGGAGAGTCCCATACGTATGGAGGAGACATTGTAAGTTCCTTTTTGGTAGGCATGAAAGATGTAATTGAACATCGTAGGTACGCCCGGAAACCAGGTAATGCGGTAATGTTCAAAGGCCTGGAGCACAACTTCGGCCTGAAAGCGCGCCAGGATAACCACTTCCCCGCCAGAACTCATACTCCCGAACACCGGACTAGCCAGAGCAAATACATGGATCAGGGGCAAGACGGCCATGGTAATGTCTTCTTCCTTAAGGCCGTAGGCTTGAGCGATGTTCGGGCCGGAGAAAGTGAAATTTCCGTGAGTGAGCATAACGCCTTTGGGCTGTCCTAAAGTCCCTGAGGTATAAAAGATAATGGCATTATCTTCGGAAGAGAGGTCAACAGGCTGGAGGGGACTTATCGAAGGAACCAGACGATCTATGGTTTTGGAAATTGATGAATCTTCTTCCTCGCGGAAAATAGTTCTTCCGAGAGCTGGCACCTGGGGTTGGATACCTTCGATGGTTTTTTGGAATTGAACTGTGGACAGTAAAAAATTAGCCTCAGAGTTATGCAAAATAAAGGCAATTTCCCGGGGAGTATAGAGCGAGTTGATAGGAATGACCGTTCCTCCAGCCTTAATGATGGAAAAATAACAGAGTAAAGTGTCCAGACTGTTGGGCAAGAGAACCGCTACGTGGTCTCCCTTTTTCAACCCGAGAATTTGTAGGGCAGCGGCCAGGCGGTCGGTGCCCCGGCCAAATTCACCGTAAGTAAGCGAAATTTCCCCTTCCCGGAGAAAAACTTTATTCCGGAATTCCTTCGTCCGCTCTTTTAAAAAATCAATTAGATTCATCCTCTTGCCCACCCCCATTTTTAAAGGTTGCGTTTTCATCTCAAGCAGTCCTCCGGTCCGGGCGGAGGGGGCCTAAAGTTTTCCTTCCCGCCTAAAATCCTCCGTCATTTTTCTTTTCCCCCTCCGAACGGAAAAATTGCACCACTTCGGTAATCGCTTTTCGCGGGGGCGTCTTCGGGGTTTCCGCAGTATATCCCACAGGAATCAAATCCACAAAATCCCATTCCGGTGTAACGCCCAAGAGTTGCTCGATTTCTTTCTTGGCCTGCTGGGGGCCGGCCATCCAGATGGCGCCCAACCCGAAGTAATGCAGAACCAGCAGCAGGTAGGTAACGGCCGCGGCTACGCTCTGCAGGCTGGAATTGCCTAACTGGCGGTAGGAGCGGATCTCCCGGGCCAGAGGATCATTCTCTCCTCTGGCTCGCAATACCTGATCGGCGATACTGGAATACTTGCCCATCAGTACGGCAATGCAGGCCGGCGCGCCGCGGAAAAAATCCGAAGCTTTACGCCACCTCTCCACAACCTCGCCGAATTGTGCGGCCTCCGGCCAGGAGGCTATGAGTTCGGTCTTGGCTTTGACCGCGTCAGCCATCTGATTGATCAGATCTTTATTGGTGACAATCAAAAACCGCCAGGGTTGATAATTACCCCCGTTCGGCGCCCACGTGGCCAGTTCCAGGGCTTTCAGCAAAAGGTCTTCGGGTACGGGTTTTTCCTGAAATTTGCGAATCGAACGCCGGGTTTTGATCAGCTCTCCTAATTCTCCAAAGTTAATCATAGTAGATGAACCCTCCTTATCGCAGTAATATGAGAATGGCCATTCAAGGCTTGAATAAAAATATAAAATTATCCGCAATATATCAAGTGAATATTTTCGATTTCTTACACCCCGGCTGTTTACCCCATGGGAAAAGGCCTACGGTCGTTAAACAACGAGTCATTTTTATTTCAGACCCTGATGTTTCGGTGTGTTCGGCAAGGGAGAGAGAGCGTTCGAGGGTGAAAAGACCTTTACCCCGGTAGATTCAAGGCTCCTTAATGCTATGCCCGGCTTGAAAAATATGTCCTCCATCTTCTGGACCTTTGCCACCCACGCCATAGAGGTAGAAGTGGATATCGAAACCGGGCTGGTCAAAGTGTTCAAGGTCGCCGCCGCCCATGACTCCCGAAAGGGTCCTGAAGGCCCTGCAGGTCAAGATTAAAAAAAACCATTCCATAGATAGGTCAGAAATCCGATATAAAAGAGTTACTGGAAATACCCTTAGAAGCGAGGGTTGGGCAATGAAAGCTTGGGATGAAATCTGGAAAACCAAAGAAGGCAGATCTCGATTCCTTGTTCCCGACGCCTTTGTGGTCTCCCTTATAACGAATTTCAAAGAGGAGGGAATTCGAAAAATCCTTGACCTTGGTTTCGGGCTGGGCCGGCACGCGATCCTTTTCGCCCAAGAGGATTTTGAAGTCTATGGAATCGATACCAGCCCGGAGGGTCTTAAATGCGCCATGGAATGGTCGAAAAAGGAAAATCTTTTTCTTCATTTGGAATTAGGAGAGATGAGCCATTTATCATTTGGCCACGACTTTTTCGACCTCATTTTGGCCTGGAATGTCCTCTACCACGGCACGAGTGATTTCATTTACCAAACCCTTCGTGAAATCAAGAGATGTCTCAGAGGGAAGGGGTATCTGCTTTGTACTCTAATTTCTCAGCGCCACAGCAAATATGGCTGGGGTAAGGAGGTTGAGGAAGGGACCTTTGTAATCGAGGGGGAAATTGAAAAAAGCCATCCCCATCATTATTTTAAAAGAGACGAGATAAACCAGTACCTTGCGGGATTCCAGATCTTAAAATGCGAGGATAAAGAACAGCAACTGCCCGGAAGTTTTCATTGGCATATTCTGGCCAGGCTTGATTCCAAGTGGGAATAATTCGAAAAACGGAGGAAAGGATCCGGCAGGATAGGGGATAGGCTTGCCCATAAAATCGATGATGGGGATTCGGGTCCTGAAAAATTTTTGCTTCTCCGGCCTGGGGTTTCCATTGCTGAGAAGGATTAGTTAAAGCGCACTCCGATAGGGTTTTCGGAGAGGGATTTGCTTTGCTGCTGGATTAGACTAATCAAATTCTCCCTCCCTTTCCGGACATGCTCGCGGCTAGCCCGTTCCACAAGATCTTTATCCTTCTTCTTTATTCCCTCGACGATCCGCTCATGCTCCTCGAGGGAAGAGGCCATTCTCCCGCTGTAGCTTAGGACGTAGGAGCGAAGAAATTTGACCCAATTTCGAATCCCCTGGTAAATTTCCTCGATTTTTTTGTTCCGGGCGCAAGTTATAATCTTATTATGGAAATCCGAACTTGCGGCCAGATAGCTTTCCAGGTTTTCGCTGGAAGACAATCCTTTCATCTGCTCCCAGAGCTTCTCAATATCAGCGATATCCTCGTTCGTCATATTTTCCACGGCGAGGAAACCGGCGAATCCTTCGATCATCTCCCTGGTCTGGTAAATGTCCTTTACGTCCTCCATAGTAATAAGATGAACATAAGCGCCCTTCCTTGGAGTTATTTCCACCAGGCCTTCTAATTCAAGAATCCGGAGGGCTTCCCGGACAGGAGACCGGCTGACCCCCAGTGAGTTTGCCACTTCAATTTCTTTTAATTTTTCGCCTGGTTTTAAACGCCCCGAGGTAATAAGTTCCCTTAAAGCCTCGGCCACCTGCAATATTACCATCTTCGACTCGTGTATCTTTATTGAAAACTCAAACATAATTATAACCTAACATAATCATAACCTTTATGGGAATAAATTTTTTCCTTGACATGGATTCCCTTTTAGGATAATTATCAAAAAACAAAATACAAAATACAAGTTTTTTTCCATTTGTACCCTGGATAAAAAACTTTTAGAAGGCGACCTCCATCTCAACATCCGGCCGGGGGGGGCCGACTAAATTTATATCTCGGGGCCTCGTTCTAGTTCTGGGTAAATAAAATAATTGGGGCTATCTCCTTGACTCCCCCAAATTATCTATAACATATTGGATTTTATAATATTTTCGATATTTTTTATGTATGTACAGCAAAATATAGAAAAAATCTTTATTATCATGTAGATAGCCTCTTTGTGGGGGAGTCAAGGAGATAGCCCAATAAAATAAAAAATTAGACCCCGAATTGAAAGGAAAAGGGAGTCTTTAAAGATGAAAATCGAAAAAATTGAAATCTTTTCCATACGGGTTCCCTTAAAAAGGGCAGCCGAGAGCGCGCATGGCCTGGCGACCGAGCAAGACAGCGTAATCGCAAAAATTTCAACGGCAAGCGGCGGATATGGAATTGGGGCAGCAGAACCCCTTCCGGGTTACGACGAAGAATCTAAGGATGAAATCCTGACCACATTACAAAATCACTTGATCCCAAAAATCATCGGCGAAAGTCCTTTTCAAATCCGAAGGATTCTTGAACTCATGGATGCAGAGATCTCTGGACATCTTGGATCAAAGGCCATCATCGAAATGGCCCTTTTTGACTTACTGGGAAAGATGCTGGGAGTCCCGGTGTATACCTTCTTTGGAGGAAAGGTCAAAGATCTAATTCAATTGAATGGTTGGGTTGGCCTGGTCACTCCCGAAGAGGCAAAAAGGGAAGCGCAGGACCTACTGGATAAAGGCTTCCGGTCGTTGAAAGTCAAGATCAACCCGGATGTGGCAGCGGGCAAAAGACGGGTCGAAGCCGTTCGATCAGTGGTAAAGGATAAAATCCAGATCCGAGTGGACGCCAATGAGTCGCTGGATTTAAAGCAGGCCGAAGAAGCGGCGATTGCTTTGAAACCTTTGGATATTCTGTACCTCGAGCAACCCTTTCCTCGAAATTCTTTCGAGGATTTTGTTACCTTTTCCCGGATGAGTCCCGTGAAGTTGATGGCCGACGAAAGCATTCACGATATGGAGTCGCTTCTCCACATCCTCAAGTCCGGATCCACCCAGTTCGTGAAGGTTAAAGTCCAAAAGATGGGAGGCCTGTTAAAAACCTACCAGGCTGTCCAGGTAGCCGAAGCCTTCGGAATACCGGTCATCTTGGGCCATGGGTTCGGATTGACGGTCAATACTTTAGCAGAGCTTCATCTTGCCGCGAGTACAAATGCTATTCTGGACGGCTGTGAAGCTGTGGGCCCATTTAAGATGGCCGATGATGTCGTAATAAAACCCCTCTTTATGGATAAAGGTTTCATTCCGGTATCCAACAAGCCTGGACTGGGCGCTGACCTGGACGAAGAAAAACTTAAAAAGTATCTTGTAAAGTAATGAGCTTCTTGCAAAAGTCCGTAATTTACCCTTCGGCAGGCTCAGGGTGAACGGGCTTAGGTTGAAATTATTTAGTTTTTCCGTTCGTGGTGAGCTTGTCGAACCACAAAAAAATACTTTTGCAAGAGGCTCTAATGATATGGATATTTCCCCAATGGATCATTTTGCATAGGCCCTGGTGGGTCTCGATCCGTCCTCTAAAATAAAAATTATTACGGTCTGGGCCAAGCTCCAAGCCAAAGGAGATGAATTGATTACAGCGGAGATCAAATCGATGATATCATCGAGGCCCCCAAAATCCATCCTGTATTTCGGGAACGAAAACTCTTGAAATATCGTTCAATGTCAAAATGGGAATGATTATCCGGCAAGCCTTACCATTTAAAAAAATTTCCAGAATATTCCTGATGATAAAGGGAGGTGACGAAAACCTAAAAAACAGCAGGTGTGCTTTGGATAAAATCCACATAACAAAGAAAGAAAGAAAGGAATCCAACATGAGAAATGAATCGGTATTACTCCAGAATGCTTATGGGTCGGCCGACATGCGCCGGATTTTCCATGAGCGAAACATGGTTCAAAAATGGATGGACTTCGAGTCGGCCATCAGCCAGGTGCAGGCGGAATTGGGCCTGATCCCCAAAAAAGCTGCCGATGAGATTACCCGCAAATCCACTCTGGAACATTTGACCCCGGAAATGATCAACGAATTCAAGGTGGATGCCGGGCACCTGATCGTTTCTCTCATCAAGGCTTTTGCCAAGATGTGCGGCCCTGAGGGCGAGCATTATCACGTAGGCCCCACCACTCAGGATATCCTGGACACCGGTCTTACCCTTCTAATCCGCGAAGCTTATAACGTCATTTTTCCAAAAATGATCAAGTTGGAAGATATTTGGTTGGGATTGGCGGAGCAGCACAAACATTCCGTAATGATGGGACGAACCCATGGTCAGCACGCCGTTCCTATCACCTTCGGTTTCAAAGTTGCCTGCTGGGCCTATGAGCTGCGGGATTGCATCGAGCGCTTCAAGGAAATGAGAAAGCGGTTGTTCGTGATGAAACTCTCCGCAGCCTGCGGGGCCCGTAATACCTTTGTATATCTCCTGGGCAAAGAAAAGACCTGGGAAATGGTAAAACGAGTGGCCGAGCGCCTCAGCCTGGGCAACCCGCCAGCCGACCTGGCTTTGCGCACAGACCGCTTCGCCGAATGCACCAACAATTTAGCCCTGCTGGTTAGCCTGCTGGGCAAGATCGGGCTGGAAATCCGAGACCTCCAGCGCACGGAGTTTGGAGAAGTGGAGGAGCCCTGGGACTCGGCCAAGCAGTACTCGAGTTCGACCATGCCCAACAAGCGCAACCCGGAACCCAGCGAATGGCAGCATGGTTTGGCCAAGCTGGCCCGCGCCAATGCCCTCGTAATGATGGATATCCAGATGGCCGGCGAACGCGACGCGACGCGGATGGGACCAGAGATGGCCTGTATTCCGGACAGCTTTGGATATGCCGATGCCTCTCTCAACCAAGCCATCCGCATCTTCAGCAAGCTGGTGGTTCATACCGATCGCATGAAGGAGAACCTTTACATGCAAAAAGGCATCGCCATGTCCGAAGTGGTCATGCTGAAACTCTGGCAGAAGACGGGTAAGAAGGTCACGGCTCATGCCTTGGTCCACGATGTTTCCATGAAGGCTTTTGACGAGAAAAAATCACTCAAACAGGCGATTATGGATAACGCGGAAGCTCGCAAACATTTGACCGATGCTGAGATTGACGAGATCACCAATCCTGAGATCTATTACGGCGATGCCGCTGAGCAGGTCGACTTCGTTAAGGCCTATGCCACGGAACGGCGCAAGACCGACTGAACCGGCAATCTTCCCCGTGAACAAGGCGAGGGCGATTGAGTTAAAAGCCCTCGCCAACCATAATCATTTTTCTTTTGGATAGTCAGGTTGTAGGATCCGGATGTCTCTGAAAACCTATTGCGGAGAAGGAGCTTTTTCTGGGTGGGAAAAAGGATTCGAACCCTTAGCCCCAAATTTCACTTTATATGCCTTGGACATGCCGGGCCATGGCGATTCCGATAAGCCCTCCCCAAATTACTTGAGCCTCTTGCAAAAGTCCCTAAACGACCCCTCCCCCTCGCCCCCTCCCGTCAAGGGCTGAGGGAAAAGACTTTTGCAAGAGCCTCACTTGATTGAAGATTATGCCCAGAGTGTGATACGGTTCATGGATAAAATGAAAATGGATAAGGCCATCCTCTGCGGCAACTCAGTCGGCGCCCTGATGTCAAAGGAGGTGGTATGAAGCTCCTCTCATGAAAAAGGGGGAGGGAATAAGGTTTAATATCGCGGAAATAGGTTGAAAATAACCTGCCAAAGGAGGTGTAAGATGGAAGTATTTTTAAGAAAATTAGTGCCGGTAGCAATGGTTGTGTATCTCTTAGGAACTATCTTTCTGGCAGCGGGCCAGGCAGCGGATTTCCCCAAGAGAAAGATCACGATGCTTTGCCACTCCTCTCCTGGATCACCTGTGGACCTTATGGCGAGACAGTTGGCTGAACCGGCCAGTAAAATTCTGGGAGTGCCGGTTGTGGTGGAGACCAAGACCGGCGGGGCAGGGGCGGTAGCCATGGCTTACCTCTTAGGCCAGGAGGCTGATGGGCACACAGTCTACGCCATGACGAGGAGTAACGCCGACCTCTTCGCCAGTGGACAGATCAAAGACTTTACCTGGAAAGAGTTAGCCTACCTTATCAGGGTCCAGACCGATCCCTTTGTGCTTGCGGCCCATCCTTCCGCCCCTTTTAGAACCGCCAAGGAAATGATTGACTATGCCAAGAAAAATCCAGGGAAGGTTAAAGTAGGTGGTTTTGGGAGCGCTTCCGCACACCATATCATGGCCATCAAGTTTGCAAAGAAGGCGGGTATTGAGATCACCTGGGTTCCCTATCCTGGAGGTGCTGCGGCCGTCACGGCGACCCTGGGGGGTCATGTGCCAGTCGTTCATACCAATCCTGCAACAATCATTAAGCATGTTCAAGCTGGTAATTTGATACCCTTGGCCATATCGGCAGGTAACCGTATTGCCGCCTTCCCAGAGACCCTCACTTACAAAGAGCTGGGAGTTGCTCTTGAGGACTACCACTTCAGAGGAATCGCTACCAAAAAGGGAGTGCCTGATGATGTGATTAAAATACTTCACGATGCCTTCAAAAAGGCCATGGAGACCCCTGATTTTAAGGAATATACGAAAAAGAACGATCTGCTGCCAGGATATATGAATCATGAGGACTTCACCAAACTTTTTGGAGAAACCGTGGAGGAGAACAAAAAGATACAGAAAGAACTGGGCCTTTAGCAATAACTGGCTAAGCTTTTTCCGCGACATTGCGCGTAAAAAGTGGCCCGCCTCAAGCGGGCAGCCAAAATGCTTCAAATCCCCCCTAACCCCCCTTTTTTAAAGGGGGGATGGGGGGATTTTCTGGTGCCAAGAAGTTTCCTTCTTACAAACATGTTTGTATTAATGAGGCGCTAAGCGCCTAAGCGAGAAAGAACTATGCGGAGAGGAGAAATAGTTTGTGGCATCCTGATGATGGGTTTTGCTGTTTTTTACATTTATCTATCTTGGGAATTTCCTATTGGGTTTGTCAAAAGGGTTCCGGGGTCAGGGATGCTCCCCTTCATTCTAGGCATTACCCTTCTTCTCCTCTCCGTTCTCTATTTGCTCAGGTCCTGGAAGAAGGCTCCTAAGGGAGAAGAGTTTTGGGCTGGGGACATAAAATCCTTGGTAATATGTCTCATCTTTTATCTGGGTTTTATCGTTTCGATCAGGGGGTTGGGATTTATTCTATCTAGCTTTTTCTTTGGTCTTATGACCCTTCGATTTCTTTTTAAAATGAAATGGCCGACTTCCATATTTTGCAGCGCCGCGTTCACCCTCATTCTTCAAGTGTCCTTCTACAATCTTCTGGGCGTCCCTTTGCCCAAAGGTCTCTCCTGGAAAATCCTTTCGGCTCTTGGTCTTGGGTACGGAGGATAAATTCTTATGCTTTTTGAGGCCTGCCACTCTCTGCTTCAAGGTTTTTCCGTTGCTTTAAGCCTGAAAAATCTCTGGTATTGTTTCATTGGTGTCACCGTGGGGAACATCGTTGGTGTGCTCCCTGGATTTGGACCGGTAAGCGCTGTGGCCATCCTTATCCCTTTGATGTACGGCGTAGAACCTGTATCAGCAATCATTCTTCTGGCTGGCATTTATTACGGAGCCATGTACGGCGGCTCCATTACCTCGATTCTCCTTAAGATTCCCGGAGAGTCCTCATCAGTGATGACTGCCATTGACGGATATGAACTGGCCCTCAAGGGAAGGGCTGGCCCCGCCCTGGGTATCAGCGCTATTGCATCTTTTGTTGCAGGAACTTTAAGCGTTATTTTTTTGACCTTCTTTGCCCCATTGCTGGCCAGTTTTGCCCTAAGTTTTGGAGCCCCGGAGTATTTTTCCCTTATGGTCATGGGATTTGCGGCGGTCGCTGTATTATCCACTGGAGATGCCTTAAAGGGAGGCATTTCAGCGGTATTGGGCATTATCCTCGCCACCGTAGGTTCTGACGTCATCACCGGAATCCCCCGCTTCCATTTTGGCTCCATTTATCTTCTCGATGGGATCGACTTTCTGGTGGTGGCCATTGGTGTCTTTGCTATTGCCGAAGTCCTTGATAATGTTGTAACGAAGTCCAAATTTGGCCAAAGACTCTCATACGGGAAATGGACCAATCTCCTTCCGTCCCTTAATGATCTCAAGGTTTCGTTCTGGCCAACCATCCGAGCAACCTTCATTGGTTTTACCACAGGGGTGCTTCCCGGCGCCGGTGCCACCATTGCATCTTTCATCTCTTATGCAACGGAAAAGAGAGTTTCCAAGTATCCTGAAAAGTTTGGAACGGGGGTCATGGAGGCGGTAGCTGGACCCGAGGCCGCCAACAATGCAGCTACTGGAGGTGCCATGGTCCCCCTTTTGACCCTGGGTATCCCTGGATCGAATGTAACCGCAGTAATGTTAGGAGCCTTAATGATGCTCGGTCTTCAGCCTGGGCCGTTACTTTTTAAAGAACATCCCACCTTTGTCTGGGGGTTCATTGCGAGTATGTATGTGGGTAATGTTATGTTATTGATTCTCAACATCCCCCTTATCGGCGTCTTCGTACAAGTCCTTCGGCTTTCTTTTCCTATTATTGCGATATTAGTGCTGGAGATCTCCCTGGTGGGCGTTTACGCTTTCAATAATAACATATTTGATCTCTATATTATGTTTGTCTTCGGAATCATCGGTTTTCTATTAAAAAAATTAGATTTTCCCCTAGCTCCCATGATTCTAGCTTTGGTACTAGGCAGGATATTTGAGGAGCACTGCCGACGCTCCTTGATTATTTCTGACGGAAGTTTTACCATCTTCTTAACCCGACCTATATCTTTGACTCTCTTGGTAGTTGCTGTTTTGGTGATGTTCTATCCTATGATTCTGGACTTTATTCGCCAACACCGAAAGGGCAAGGATAAATAAAGGACTCAGCAAAGGTCGTTTGTGATTCAGGTTCATACCGAAATAGGGTTACGCGGATGGGGGAATGTGGATCCGTCATCCCGAAGAATTCGGCCCGGGGGCGATTGCAGGGGTCGCCATTGGTTAAGAATTGATCCTTAAGGGAGAAGGTTGATGGGTAAGACGCTGGCGGAAAAAATTTTGAGTCACCATGCGGGTCATGATGTGAAATCGGGTGAGTTCGCCATGGTTAAGGTGGATTTCACCTACGCCCATGACGGGACCGCGCCGCTTACCGTGCAGCAAATGGAAGCGATGGGAATTCAGAAGCTGAATAACCCTTCCCAATGCGCAGTATTTTTGGACCATGCGGCTCCGAGTCCCCGTTTGGAGCATTCCAATGACCATCAATCCCTGAGGAATTTCTGCCGGCGAACCGGAGCCATTCTTTTCGATATCGGGGAGGGCGTTTCGCACAACATTGTAAGCGAGAAGTTTGCCCGCCCTGGAGATTTGATCTTGGGGGCCGACTCCCATACCTGTACCCTGGGGGCTCTGGCCGCTTTTTCCACAGGGATGGGTTCAACCGATATAGCCGCGGCCATGGCCTTCGGCCATACCTGGATGCGCGTGCCTGAATCGTTCGGGGTTTTCCTCAGGGGTGCCTTTCCTTCAGGAGTATACAGCAAAGATCTTATTCTTCATTTTATCGGCGAAATCGGGGCTGACGGGGCGACGTATAAGGCATTGGAATTTATCGGCCCTGCCCTGGAAAACCTCAGCGTGGCCGCTCGGGCCACAATTTCGAATATGGCCATTGAATGCGGCGCCAAAGCCGGACTTTTCCCCTCCGATGCCCTAACCCGCCTTTTTCTCCGGGAGCACGGCCGGGAACATGATTACAGAGAACTGGAGCCTGATGCTGATGCTCGCTACGAGCGGAAATTTCAGTTCGATCTTTCCCGGCTGGAGCCCACGGTGGCGTGCCCTCATTTTGTCGACCAAGTCAAGCCCATAAGCCAGGTCGAGAGAGTGAATGTGGCCCAAGTCCTGATCGGCACTTGCACCAACGGTCGTCTGGAGGACCTGCATATCGCTGCCAGATTTCTCAAAGGGCGCCGGGTGAGTCCGGAGACGCGATTAATTGTCACGCTTAGCTCCAAGAAAGTCTACCTCGAGGCCCTGGCCGATGGAACCCTCCAGACTTTTTTGGAAGCAGGGGGAGTTTTAATCGGGCCGGGCTGCGGCCCTTGCGTGGGAGTTCATCAGGGGATCCTCGCTGACGGAGAAGTTTGCGTGGGAACCCAGAATCGCAATTTCGAGGGACGCATGGGTAATCCCAAAAGTTTTATCTATTTAAGCTCACCGGCTACGGCAGCAGCCACGGCCATTGCCGGAAGACTCACCGATCCGCGAGAGTTCTTATAAATTGGGGATGACTGAGGTTGGGCTATGAAAATAAAAGGGAAAGTCTGGAAATTCGGCCACGGGATCACCACCGATCACATCGCTCCCGGCCGTTTCTTTTACCTGCGCAGCAACTTACCTGAGTTTGCCAAGCATTGCTTTGAGGATGTCCGCCCGGATTTCATCTCCAAAGTAAAGCCGGGAGACTTCGTGGTGGGGGGGGAAAACTTCGGTTTTGGCTCCAGTCGGGAGCATGCCCCGATCATGATCAAACTGTGCGGCATCGGCGCCGTGCTGGCCAAAAGCTATGCCCGGATATTCTTCCGCAATGCCATCAATTCCGGTTTGCCTGCTCTGATCCTGGATACCGACCAGATCAATGACGGCGACGAGCTGGAAATTGACCTGGGCACCGGCACTTTGAAAAACATCACCACCGGCCGAGAAATGACCGCCCCACCCTTGCCCCCAGTTATGCAGGCCATCATCCACGAGGGGGGTCTGGTAGAGCATATAAAAAAACATGGTCGCCTTAAGTTGGACTGAATCGTTGCCGGAGGTTTCGCAGCAGTGATGGGGACGGTCATGAATTTATGAAATTATGAATCTATTTTGGGGCAGCTGATTTTTTCTCCCCCCAATTCATCTCTCCTCTATGGCCCTTTAAACAGCCAACGGGGCAATCCCCAATCGGGTGTTGTTTTCCAGATTACTTTCACCCCAAATATGATCTTAAGCATGAAATCAAGTGCGGATTTAGAAGCGGGCGATAGAAGGGTGCGCCGAATTAGAACAGACAGGCGCACCCTTCCTTCAAGGATTGAGTTTTTTACTTGCTGGTGAGTCCGTACTCCACGCTCTTTCTCCAATCCATCCATTCGCGCCAGTCAGGGTAAACGTAGCGGACGATGTTCTGATCATCGGGGTGGATGTATCTGGCTCCCGGAAGCAGGATGACGGTCTTCATTTCTGGACGGTTCTCTTTATTCTTCCCATGGACAATATCCACCAGATATTTAGGGTCTTCATAGCAGTTCGCCCAGTTGTCAAAGTGATCGGGGATGACCACCTTGGCATTCAAGGCTTCAGCCACGCGCCACACGTCCCAGGGAGACATCTTGTCGGTATATCCTGGAGCGTTGTTGCCCATGTCCATGCAGACCACTTCGATCTTGTATTTCTCCCCGACCATGCGGTATCCGTTATGGTACAGCGTATCTCCCAGGAAGGCGATCCCGCCGCCCTCGGTATTGAAGATGTAACTGGCGGCGACTTCGTCAAAGGGCTGGGGTGTGTCGAAACCCGTCTTGGTGACGATTACGTCGAAGTTGGGGGCAATATCAATTTTCATGTCCTCAATCTTGATGCTCTCTCCCACCCGGGCCACGATGATCCGGTCTTCAGGCACTCCCATATTTTTCTTCAAGCGCCGGCATTTTCCGGAGGGCCGACGAACTTACACTTTGTGGTCTGCAAAGCTGCGGCCACAGTGTAGAAATCCATATGGTCCTGGTGGTGGTGGGTAATAAAGACTGCGTCCAGGCGTTTGAATTTCCAGGGATCAATTACGTGGGGGTTGAGGCGCATCCAGTAGAGCTTATCCGCCCCGCTGGTGCGGCAGACCCCGCAGTAGGAGGGATCCGTAAAAAGGCTCGGACCGGCATACAGGTCAACGGTGAAAACCGCGCCGGCCTGGGATTTCAGGGCAAAAGACGGCCCGCCGAAGTACCACATGGCCCCGGTTCCCGGTTTGACTTTGAATTGGTCAATTTCATAATTCAGATAGGTGCCCCATTCGGGAAAGACCTCCTGCAGCCAGATATCCCGGCTCATCTTCCGCGGCAGGCCGATGGTACCCCCATCCATCACGCCCCTTTCGTCGTATTTCACTACACTTTCGCTGCTCATTTTGAACCTCCTTTCGATTTTTAAATTAGCCACAGAGGACACAGAGATCACAGAGATATAAAGAAATATCTAAAAAAAGACAATTTAGGACACAGATAACCACCGATAAACACAGATAAAATTAAAATATGTTTAATAAAATTTTCAGAAATTGAACTTTAGGTAACAGTTTAGCGCTTTGAAAAAATGGTATTAAAGCCTTTGTTGAGGGCCGGGG
>JASEHN010000559.1 GCA_030018715.1 Thermodesulfobacteriota bacterium
GGCGCGTTCCGCTCTAACCCCCGGCCCTCAACAAAGGCTTTAATACCATTTTTTTAAATCGCTAAACTGTTTCAAAAATCCCTTCTTTTTGTCATTTCCGCGAAAGCGGGAATCCAGTAAATTAAAGCAGTTCTGTCCGCCTGAGGCGGACTGCTTTCGCAGGAGTGACGGCTTTCCCGACTTTTTACGAGAGCTTCAATCTATGAATATCTTGATCGTATTGGCTACTATCGTCTTTTTTTTATTGAGCTGCTGCTTTTCTTCCCCGTTGAACGCCTTTCCCCCCGCTTCTGCCGGGTTGCCTGCCGGGCAAGAATTTGCCAATGCCCTGACCCTTTTCAAGAAAAAAGAGTACTTGCAGGCCCTGCAAGCCCTGCAGAGGCTTGAAGAAAATCATCCTGAGAGCCGTTTTCAGCCGGATGCCCTCTTTGTGCAGGGACAGACCCTGCGCGCCCTCCAGAGGTTGCCTGAGGCCGCCCAGGTCTTTTCGCGGGCGGCTGAGGTCCATACCCTTCTGGCAGATTACGCTCTCTATTATCAGGGAGAGTCCCTGCAAATGGCCAAAGAGGGAAGAAAGAGTTTAGAAATTTGGCAGCGCCTTATAAACCTGCATCCGAAAAGCCTCATGGTGCCGCAGGCAGAGCTGAAGACGGCCGAAATTTATTTTCAGCTCGGCGAATATTCGCGGAGCGCTGAAGTCTGCGATGCCCTCCTGAAAAAAAGCCCGCGCAAAGATTATTCCGCCCAGGCGCTCTTCTTTTTGGGGCAGGCCCAAGAAGGCCTGGGACAATGGGCGAAAGCCATCCAAACCTACCAGGAGGTCTGGTTGAGCCATCCTCTTCATTCTGCGGCGAAAATAGCGAAGGATAGGTTGGAGAAATTGAATAAGGAAAAAAAACTTCCGGAAACAAAAATCCCCCCGACAGCGCTCCTTAGCAGAGCGTTACACTTCTACCAGGCTCGCCTGTTTGAAAGGACCTTGAATGAGATGGAAAGACTCGGAGGTTTTCCGGCCAATGCCTATCCGCAAAACTACGCCGGTGAACCCTGGCTCGATGAGCTTTACTTTCACCGGGGGATGTGTTTTTTTTACCTGAAGCAATATTCGAAAGCTGTGGAAGCCTTCAATCTGGTGGTTCACCATTCCCGGAATGAGGATATGGCCGATAGATCCCTTTTCTGGATGACCCGGGCGCTTTTCCGTGCGGGCCGAAAAGAGAATGCCCTCAATACCTTTTCCCTTTTTCAAAAGACCTATCCCAAAAGCCCTTTTATGGACCGGGCCCTTTACCTGAAAGCCCAGATTTTTGATGAGCGGGGGGATATAACCCAGGCCGTTGCCCTTTACCGGGAACTGGCTGAAAAGTTTCCGCAGAGCTCCCTGCGATTCCAGGCCCTGTGGCAGTCCGGCTGGCTCTTGTTCAATCATAAAGACCTGCAAGGGGCCATCCAGGCCTGGGACCGCCTGCAGGCCCTTAACCCCAATTCCCCCTGGGTGGAAAAAGTTTTGTATTGGAAAGGCCGGGCCTTACAAATTTCGGGGCTCTCTCAGGAAGCCGAAAAAATTTTTCAGCTTCTTCTTAACAATTATCCGGCCTCTTATTACAGCCTGTTGGCCGCAAACCGGGAAGGTTCTTTCATGGCCAGTAGAGGATTTTCCACTTCCCTGCATGACCAGGCCCTGGGGCCTTTTTTAGAAATGAAAGGCCCCTCTCCCGGGCCTGGGATCGCCCGTCTGGAAAAGGGCCGGATCCTTGCTAAGCTGGGAATCCTCTTGGCAGCCGTGGAAGAGCTTGAAGCTGCCGAAGAAGAAGGGAGAGCTTCCGGGGAAATGCAGAAGGAAATTTCCCGCCTCTACCGGGAAGCGGAAGAATATCACCGGTCTGCTCTCTTGATTCGCAAGAACTTTAGCCTCAAACCCCTGACCGGCCGCCTTCCGGAAGATGAAAGGACTCTTTACCTCCTGGCTTATCCTCTGGGAAGCTCCTCCTGGGTCAACCATTACGCCCGCAGCAGAAACCTGGATGCGGCGCTCCTCAGCGCGGTCATCCTGGAAGAAAGCCGGTTTAACCCGCAGGCCCTCTCCGTGGCCGGCGCTCGCGGGTTGATGCAGATCATGCCCCGCACCGGCCAGCAGATTGCCCAGCGGTTGAAAGTGCCCTCTTTCTCCGAAGGGCTTCTTTTCGATCCGGAGGCGAACTTGCTCCTCGGAAGCTGGTACCTGGCCAGTTTACTGGAAGAGTTTGGGGGGAGAGAAGCATTAGCTCTGGCGGCTTACAATGCCGGACCGCACACCGTCCGGGAATGGCTGGCCAAAAATAATTGGCAGCGGGAAGATGAGTTCGTGGAGAACATTCCCTACAGCGAGACGAGAAATTATGTAATCCAAGTACTCAGAAGCGCCCGGATTTACCAGATGCTTTACGCTCTCCCCCAAAGCCACAGCGGTTCTTAAAAAGTTTTTTAAAAAACCACCTTCCGCTCATGGCCGGCCAGGTAGTTCCGCGGCTCAACCGAAGCCCAGGCGGCCTGCTTCATGGCAATGAGGTGGGAGATGGAAAAGGTATTCCGCAGGATGGCCCTGGCTCCCTCCCAGCCGATCTGCGACCAGGCATAGCCCGCTTTGTAAAGCTCGGTAAACTCCCGGTAAAAATCAGGTAGCTTAAGTTTCGTGGGAAGCACGGCGTGTACGTAATCGAAAAGCTCATAATTGGTGGTGATCAATTTTTCCTTGAGCTTCGCAAAGAGTTCCGTCCCGGGAAGCGGCGTAAGGATGGTCAGGGAAGGGGAATAAAGCTTGCGATCGAGGATGTACTGGCGCAG
>JASEHN010000560.1 GCA_030018715.1 Thermodesulfobacteriota bacterium
TTAAAAACGCTGATTAAGGATAAATAAAGAATACGCGTTAAGCGCCTAAAAATAATGAAGATGCTAAAAGGTGCCAAAAAGGACTTTCCTATACTGTCAAGATAATAAAAGACAATTGTGCAGGCTTAGGCCTTTTGATATACTTCTGCAGGCTGCTTTGCCAATCTTTAAAGGTACGCGAGAGGGAAAAAGTAATGCGTCAAAAAAGAACTCCGGGAGCCCCTTTACCACCGTTGCGCAATTTCCTGAGAGGCATCATTTTTGTCGGCGCCCTGATTCTGCTTATGCTCCTATGGCGGGGAATCGAAATGATCACCGACTGGTTCTGGTTCCAGGAGGTGGGCTTCGAAAAATTGTCAGGTGTTTTAAGTGATCCGCCTGAGGCGGGCTAAAATTGAAAAAAGAATTTCCTATACAATTAAATTTCTGGTCTGTTTTTATCCTGAATTTTGATTTATCTCTGTGACCTCTGTGTTCTCTGTGGCAAAGGAATTTTTATGAAACGCATCGTCCTGGGAACGGCCGGACACATCGACCATGGTAAGACCACGCTGATCAAAGCCCTGACGGGTGTGGACTGCGACCGCCTCAAAGAAGAAAAAGAACGCGGGATTACCATCGAGCTGGGCTTCACCTCCATGCTCCTCCCCAGCGGGATAACGATCAGTATCGTGGATGTCCCCGGACATGAAAAGTTCGTGCGGCACATGGTTGCCGGAGCTACGGGAATAGATCTGGTCGCTATGGTCATTGCCGCAGATGAAGGAATTATGCCCCAAACCCG
The DNA here is from genome assembly GCA_030018715.1 of Thermodesulfobacteriota bacterium. GTDB lineage: Bacteria > Desulfobacterota > SM23-61 > SM23-61 > SM23-61 > JAHJQK01. Next base: position 785 of record JASEHN010000560.1, read on the forward strand.
GGAACACCTGGACATTTGCAAACTATTACGGGTAAAGAAAGGGCTAATTGCTCTGACCAAAATTGACCTGGTTGAGAACGATTGGCTGGATATGGTTAAGGAGGAAATCCAGGAGTTTGTCAAAGGGACTTTTTTGCAAGGAGGGGCTATCGTGCCACTCTCCTCCACCACAGGAGAAGGCTTACCAGCCTTTGTGGCAGAAGTAGATCGGTTAGCTAAGGAAGTGGAAGAACGTTCTCCTGAAGGTCTCTTGCGGCTGCCCATCGACCGGGTCTTCACCATCAAGGGGTTTGGAACCGTGGCCACGGGAACAATCATCTCCGGCACGGTCTCCATCGGGGACACCCTGGAAGTGCTCCCCAAAGGCCTGGAAGCAAAGGTGCGGGGGATTCAGGCTCACGGAAAATCCGTGGAATCTGCCACGGCCGGCCTGCGCGCCGGCATCAACCTCCAGGGACTGGAAAAAGCCATTATCGACCGTGGAAATGTTCTAACTATCTCTCAGACTTTGAAACCCACGGTCGCCCTGGATGTGATCTTTCAACTGCTCTCCGGCGCCCCCAAACCATTGAAGAATCGCACCCGGGTTCGCTTGCATTTAGGGACCGTTGAAGCCTTAGGTAGGGTCATCCTCTTAGATCGAGAAGAAGTAAAACCTGGCGAAGAGGTTTTCTTGCAGATTCGTCTCGAACAACCAGTCACCGCCCTTCCAGGCGACCGCTTCGTTGCCCGCAGCTACTCACCCATCTTTACCATCGGCGGTGGTGAAATTCTGGATGCCTTCCCTTCCCGGCATAAACGCTTCTCTGCCCAGGTAAAGGAAGAGATGGAGATTCTCCAAAAAGGCTCAGAGGAGGAAAAGCTCCGCCTCCGTCTCCTCAAAGCCGGGCCAAAGGGACTTTCCTGGCCTGAACTGATTATGTGCGCGAACGTGTTGCCCTTGCCTTTAAAATCCCTGATTGAGCGCCTGGTTTCCACCGGGGGAATTTTGCGTTTTAACGGGGATCGGCTGCGGTACATTCACCCACAGGTCATGGCCGACCTGAAACGTTCCTGCCTGGATTACCTCACGGAATTCCACCAGAAGAACCCCCTCCAGCCCGGGGCAGTAAAAGAAGAGGTTAAGACCAAACTCCCTCCCCAAATGGATGCCCGGCTTTTCAACCATCTTCTGTCCATCCTGATTGAGGATAAAAAGATCATCGCCGAAAAAGAAACCATCCGCCTATACACTCACGCTGTCTCCCTCAAGGAAGAAGAAAAGGATCTGCACAAGAATATAATTCTTCTCTTCGCCAAGGCCCGTCTTCAGCCTCCGACAGTTAAAGAAGCTCTTTCGGAGCTCAAGGTCTTGGAAAACGAGCTAAAGCCGGTCCTCCAGCTCCTCACCAAAGAAGGGAAACTGGTCAAAGTCAAGGAGGACCTTTACTTTCACCGCCAGGCCCTGGAAGAGCTGGAAGGAAAGATAGTCGGCTTTTTACAGGAGAATAAGGAGATGAATCCCACCCAGTTCAAAGACCTTTCCCAGGTATCCCGCAAGTTTGCCATTCCCCTGATGGAGCATTTTGACGCCAAGAAATTGACTATGCGCATCGGAGACAAACGGGTACTGAGGAAATAGGGAGAAAGGGATAATTTTGCAACAGAAGATTCGCATACTGGTAGCCGAGGCGGATTCCGCTTTTTTAGAGATGATTGAGGAGTCCCTAAAGGAAGCAGGCAACTATTACCAGATAGAGAAGGCTGCTTCTGGGGAAAAATGTCTGGAAAAGCTCCGCAAGAAGAAGTTCGACATTCTTCTTCTGGATCACAGCCTTCCCGACGGGGAGGGCTTGGCCTGGCTCCGGCGCTTTAATGAAATGGGCATTGGGGTTCCCACCATCTTTGTTACGGCGAAAGGCGATTCACGGCTGGCCATCGAGGCCATGAAGGAAGGAGTTTTCGATTACATCAACCGCTCAGCGGAATGCGCTAAAGCATTTCCCTTTGTCGTGCACCGGGCCGTGGAAGGGTACACCTTAATGCTCGAAAAGGTTCG
>JASEHN010000561.1 GCA_030018715.1 Thermodesulfobacteriota bacterium
TTTTTTTGGTTGCGGCTCTGCCGCGCTGTGTCCTCTGTGGCTAATTTAAAATCATCGTACCAGACCGAGTGGACTTCGTCAATTTCACAGGTATTCCGAAAAACATCTTGACAACATCTTTTAAATTTTATACTCTCCAGCCACAGACAGATTTTCCTTCTTCCCAAGTTCTATTGCCGATTTTTTGATGCCAACCATCCTTTCTAAGAGGTAACAGTCATGATCATCGGGGTACCCAAAGAAATCAAGAATAATGAAAACCGCGTGGCTCTTACGCCTGCGGGAGCGGAGACTCTGTGTAAATCCGGCCATAATGTTTTGATTGAAAAAACCGCCGGCTTGGGCAGTGGTTTTTCCAGCGAGAGCTACACCAAAGCTGGAGCAGAAATTCTCGTTAAAAATAAACGCTTGTTTGAGCGGGCAGAAATGATTATGAAGGTAAAAGAACCGCTCCCTGCGGAATATAATTTATTCCACCCGGGGCAAATTTTATTCACTTACCTGCATCTGGCTCCTGAACCTGAATTGACCAAAGCTCTTTTAGCAAAAAAAGTGATCGGCATTGCCTATGAAACCATCGAAGGCCCGAATCAAACCTTGCCCCTTCTTTCCCCCATGAGCGAGGTCGCTGGCCGCATGGCTGTCCAGGTTGGCGCCCAGCTTCTGGAAAAACCTTGCGGGGGCAAAGGGGTACTTCTCGGCGGCGTTCCGGGGGTTGAACCAGCTCAGGTGGTTATAATTGGCGGGGGAATTGTAGGAGTCAACTCGGCTAAAATCGCCCTGGGGATGGGCGGGCGCGTGGCTATTATCGACATTTCCCTTGACCGCCTGCGTTACCTGGATGACTTATTTGCCGGCCGGGTGGCCACGGTCATGTCCAACAGTTACAATATCGCTTCCTGGGTCCGTAAAGCCGATCTACTGATCGGCGCCGTCCTCATTCCCGGGGCCAAAGCTCCCAAACTGGTTACCGAAAAAATGGTGGAAACGATGGGGCCGGGCTCGGTCATTGTCGATGTGGCCATCGATCAGGGCGGCTGCATCGAGACCATCGACCACGTTACCACCCACAGTAATCCCAGCTACGTCAAGCACGGAGTCCTCCATTATGCAGTCGCCAATATGCCGGGGGCAGTGGCCCGGACCTCCACCATCGCCCTGACCAATGCCACAATCGGATACGCTCTCCAGCTCGCCGACAAGGGGTTCCAACGAGCCATACGGGAGAACAACGGCCTGGCCAAAGGGGTGAATGTGATTGACGGAAAAGTAACCTATCGGGCCGTGGCCGAGGCCCTAAATCTGCCATACACTCCGCTGGAAGAAGTCCTTCTTTAAGTAGATCAATTGCCGTTTCCCTAGCAAAGGGACCATTTAATATGGATGACTATCTAAAAGAATATTCGGATCGAACGCCAGGCTCAGCAAGGCTATATGCCCGGGCGGTGCAAGTCATGCCCGGAGGGGTCTCCCACAACATGCGCTACTTCTCCCCTTACCCCCTGTATATAAAAAAAGCTTCCGGCTCGCGGATCTGGGATGTGGATGGTAACGAATACATCGATTTGTGGATGGGACACTATGCTCACATCCTGGGCCATCAGCCTGAGCCGATCGCCCAGGGATTGCCAGAAAAATTTTCACAAGGAGCCCATTGGGGCATTGTCAACGAATACCAGGTAGCCTTTGCTGAAGATATCTGCCGCATCGTGCCCTGCGCCGAGAAAGTGCGTTTTGGGGTCTCCGGCACCGAGGCCACCATGTATGCCGTAAGGCTGGCGCGGGCTTTTACCGGAAGGAATGTGATTCTCAAAGTAAGGGGGGGATGGCACGGACCAGGAACAGACCTGAGTGTAGCTTTACATGTTCCCATGGACGTAGCCGAGAGCGCCGGCCTGCCGCCAGGGGTAGCAGAATATACCAAGACTATCTCCTTCAACGACATCGAGGGAACGATCGCCACCCTGCATCGGAATGGACCTGATCTGGCAGGAGTGATCATCGAGGCTGTGGGCCAGTATTTTATCCCGCCTGCGGATGGTTTTTTACAAGCGGTGCAAGAAGAAACCAGAAAGTTGGGGGGAGTGTTTATTTTAGATGAAATCATTACCGGCTGCCGGCTCTCTCTGCGCGGCGCTCAAGGCAGATATGGCTTAAAGCCCGACCTTACAACCATGGGTAAGGTTTTGGGCGGCGGCATGAACCTGGGTCTGGTCGCGGGACGTAAAGACATCATGGAACTGGCCAGCCCGACCTCTGGCTTACCCAAGGGGCGCGGAGTGCTGATGGGTGGCGGCACTTTCTCCTGCATGCTACCTTCCATGATCGCCGGGCGAGCCATGCTCCAGCATCTGGAAAAGTACGAAGGCGAAATTTATCCGGCTCTGGAGGATCAAGGACAGCAGTTGCGTAAGGGGATCGAGAATGCTTTCCCTTCACAGGGTATTCCGGCTAAATGCTTCGGGGTGGGTTCATTATTTACCACCTGTTTCCCATCATCGGCTGAGGCGCCCCTAAGGAACATCGAGGATGTGGAGTTGGGCACCGATATAGCCCGCAGGGACAAAGAATTTCGCCTGCGCCTGCTCAACAAGGGTGTTTACACTATATATGGCGGGGGCGCCCTTTCCATGGCTCACACCGAGGAAGACATACAACGGATTATCAGGGCCGTGGAGGAAACAGCAACTGAAATGTCTATGGGAAAAACCCAGGTTGTAAACAAAAATATTTGACATTCTCTACCTTTAAATTTTTAGCCAGCATAGCCTACCCTAAGCATGTTAGGCGCTTAGCGCCTCATTAATACAAACATGTTTG
>JASEHN010000562.1 GCA_030018715.1 Thermodesulfobacteriota bacterium
ATAATCATTCCAACGTCCAAACCGCGATAAGTAGGAAACTCACGCTAGCCCTGGAAGAAGCCGGCGTTTTCTGCGTGGTCCTCGAAAATGTGACGGCGGAATTGGGAAAAATCGTAACGGAGAAGTTGAAAGTTCCCACCATCGGTGCGGGCGCGGGCCCTTATGTAGATGGCCAGTCCATGAACCTTTATGATATCCTTGGGCTTTCCCTTGGGACGATGCCGAGGTTTGCGAAACGGTATATCAATCTTGGGGAAGAGATCCCCAAAGCATTAGGAGCTTATATCGAGGATGTGACCCAGGGAAAATTTCCCGGCGAAGAAAATTATTTCCACATGGATGAAGAAGAATGGAAGAAACTCGTAGCAGCATTGAAATAGTGAAATAAAAAAGCCTGCGTGTCAGTGTGAGTGCCTATTTGGCGGACATTGAAACCAACATTATTTTTAGAAGGGAAGGTTTTTTCCCTGATACTCAGATCCATACTGACACTGTTTGATTGAGGGGAGGATTTGATGAAAAGCAGAGAATACCGCATTACCGAGATGCGCGCAGCCGTTGTGCCCATCAAACTGGCGGAACCGTTTGCCGCGGGACGCTGGGTTCTGGAAGCGACGTACAACGTCGTAACCGCGGTACGCTGTAATACCGGTTCCTATGGGTTTGGGTATGCCTTTGTTTTCCGGGAAGGGGATGGACAGACGATCCTTTCCGCCGTTCAAGGCCTGCGGGACGTCGTCAACAACCGGGACCCATTGGACACCATGGCCCTTCACGGGGACCTACGGGCAGCGATTAATTTTGTCGGGGCCGGGGGCCCGGCCATGTCCGCGGTGGGAGCGATCGATTTGGCCCTCTGGGATTTAAAGGGAAGACTGCTGGAAATGCCGGTCCACGGGTTGCTCGGCTCCAGCAAAACACGAATCCCCTCCTATGCCAGCGGCGGGCCTTACAACAAGGAGCCGAAAGCGTTGGAGCGGGAAGTCCGCGGCTATGTGGATGCCGGGTTCAAGGCAATCAAGATAAAACTTCCCCCGGATGTGAAAGCCGCCTGCCAGCGTATTGCCGCCTGCCATTCGTGGGTGGGGGATGGCGTGAAGATGCTGTACGATTCCAACCAGCAGCAATCTGTCAAGGACGCCGTGACGATCGCCAAGTCCTGCGCCGATCACCAGGCTTACTGGTATGAGGAGCCCTTCCCCTACTGGCAGCTCAACCGTTCGGCGGACCTCCGTCTCCAGATCCCCTGCCGTCTGGCCCTGGGGGAGACCTTTTATGGCGAGGACCCATTCTATGAAGCCGTAAAATGTCAGGCTGCCGATGTATTAATGCCCAACCTCCATAAGATCGGCGGGATCACGGCCTGGACCCGAATCAGCGGGCTTTGCGGGCTGGCGGGGATTCCCCTGTCTTCCCATACGATGCCGGAGGTGAGCTCCCACGTAATGTCGGCGACCCCCCTGGCGGATATGCTCGAGTACATGAACTGGTGGGAGCCTCTTTACGAAAAGCCTTTTGCCATAAAGGATAGCTGTTTAATCATTTCTCAAGATGAGCCTGGTTTTGCCCTGCGACCCTCTAAAATAGTACTTTCGGCCTTGGAGATTTAGCAACCCGCAGAAAAGTGTCGCAGAAGATATGGCTTTCACTTTGAGCTATCTCTCGGCTGGGAATATGTATGCTAAGGAATTGTCTGCTCAAAAGGGTAAACGGTACTCAGGAAGGTTTCTTCCATAAAACCCCCAATGCGCTACAGCCCGATAGGCCGATTTTTAGAAAAGAAGAGAACAAGCAACGAAAAATTCAGGTAGCCACGTAGGAATTTGAACCCCAATAGATTGCTTACTACTAGCCAAAGATATTTGAAATTCCCATTCAATCCCCTCCCCCTCGCGACCTCGTGAGGAGGATGGGGGATCTCGGCTTCTACGGATGCCCCATCCCGGAGGAGTACGGGGGCTCCGGCCTGGGGTTCCTGGCGCACGCGGTGGTGACCGAGGAGATTTCCAAAGTCAGTGGCTCACTGAGGGCCGCTTTCAATATGCAAACCATGGGCACCGCCCGGGAAATCTTCCAGTTCGGGAATGAGGAGCAGAAGCGGAAATACATTGCCAAACTCGTTTCAGGGGAATACCTCGGGTGCATCGGGATCACCGAGCCCAACGCCGGATCGGACGTGGGCGGGATCAAGACGAAGGCGGTCAGGGAATGGGGATGTTTACGTCCTGAACGGCTCAAAGAACTGGATCACCTACGCCCAGGTGGCCGATTTGGGGATCATCTATGCCTACACGGATCCTGCGGTCAGGTATAAGGGGCTCTCGGCCTTCATCGTGGAGATGAAATCGCCGGGGGTCAAGACCGGGCCCACGGCGGACAAGCTCGGCTGGCATTCCTGCCCGACTGGGGAGATCTTCTTCGAAGACGTCCGGGTCCCGGTGAAGAACCTGCTGGGCAGAGAAAGGGAAGGGTTCGCCCTGGTGATGGGTAGCCTCGACAACACCCGCTTGACGGCTGCGGCCGGAGCTGTCGGCGTGAGCCAGGCCCTGATCGATCAGGCGGTACAATACGCCAGAACCAGGGAGCAGTTCGGGAAGCCGATCGGGCAATTCCAGATGGTCCAGGAGGAACTGGCCCGGATGATCGTGGAAACCGAAGCGGCCCGGCTCCTTACTTACCGGTGCGCCATGCAGAAGGACCAGGGGATCAGCAACACCCTGGAGACCTCGATGGCAAAGTACTTCTCCTGTGAAACCGCTTCCCGGGTAGCCGACGGAGCCCTGCGGATTCTGGGTGCCTACGGCTATTCCACGGAA
>JASEHN010000563.1:0-2263 GCA_030018715.1 Thermodesulfobacteriota bacterium
AGTTTAACGGGTTAAGAATCTTAGGACGATTTAAACAAATTGTTCCAACTCCATTTTCCTTCCTCAACAAAATAGTCTCATATCCCATTCTATCACCCCCACCACTGACAATCTCAGTGGATTAGGCTTAGATTTAATCTCTTGGTTTGATGTTTTCTCTCACCCAGTTGCAAATCTCTTCCGTGGAAGTTCCAGGGGTGAAGATGGATTGAAGCCCTTGATCCTTCAGCAGGGGAATATCTTCCTGGGGGATGATGCCACCTCCAAAAACTTTAATATCCCCGGACTGGTTCTCTTTCAGCAGCTCAACCACCTTAGGGAATAGGTATTTGTGAGCCCCGGAAAGAAGGCTCAGCCCGACAGCGTTTACGTCTTCCTGGATGGCCGCACTCACAATCTGTTCCGGCGTCTGATGGAGGCCGGTGTAAACGACTTCAAAGCCTGCATCCCTTAACGCCCGGGCCACTACTTTAGCTCCCCGGTCATGGCCGTCCAGGCCAGGTTTGGCCATCAAGATCCTTAGCTTCCTTTCCATCCAACCTCCCATAAAAAATTAACCGCAGAGCACGCAGAGATAAAATCAATGGAATGCTATATAGGTTTTAAATTTCCGATTTCGAGTTTCGAGTTTAAAAATTCGACTTTATCTCAGCGTTCTCTGCGATCTCGGCGGTGAATGCCATTAGAACATTCCCGGATCCCGATAGGTCCCGAATACCTCCCGGAAGACGTCACAGATTTCCTGGAGAGTGGCGTATTCCTTGACCGCTGCCAAGATATAGGGCATCAGGTTCTCGGAACCCTGGGCCGCCTTCCTTAAATCGGCCAGACAGGCCTGAACCTGACTGTTATTCCGGGCCCTCTTCGTCTCCTGGAGCCGGGCAATCTGGCACCTCTCCACTTCCGGGTCGATCTTCAGATACTCTATGCTCTTCTCCTCCTCCGCCTGATATTTGTTTACCCCCACCACCACCTTTTCCTTGCGCTCCAGCTGTTTTTGGTAGGCGTAAGCCACGTTGGCGATCTCCTGCTGGGGGTAGCCGATTTCGATGGCCCGAATGATCCCTCCCAGGTCATCAATCTTGTTGATGTACTTCATGCACTCCTCTTCCATTTTGTTGGTAAAGGCTTCGATGAAATAAGACCCGGCCAGGGGATCGATGGTGTTCACCACGCCGGTTTCTTCGGCGATGATCTGCTGGGTCCGAAGGGCAATCGTAGCCGCTTCCTGGGTCGGGACCGCGTAGACTTCATCCAGGGAATTGGTGTGGAGCGACTGCGTCCCCCCCAAAACCGCAGCCAAGGCCTCAAAAGCCGTCCGCACCACATTGTTGTACGGCTGCGGAGCCGTCAGGGAGCACCCTGCGGTCTGGGTATGGAAGCGCAGCATCCAGGACCGCGGGTCCTGGGCACCGAAACGCTCCCGCATGATTCGAGCCCAAAGCCTCCGGGCCGCCCGGAACTTGGCGATCTCCTCAAAAAAATCGATATGGGAGTTGAAGAAGAAGGAAAGGCGGGGCGCAAAGTCATCGACCTTTAACCCTCTCTCGACGCAGGCCTGGACGTAGCCGATTCCATCGGCCAGGGTGAAAGCTAGCTCCTGGACCGCTGTAGACCCAGCTTCGCGGATGTGATATCCGCTGATGCTGATTGTATTCCAGCGGGGGACCTCTCGGGTGCAGTATTCTACGGTATCCACGATGATCCGCACGGAAGGCCGGGGAGGGAGCATGAAGGTCTTCTGGGCAATGAACTCCTTGAGCATGTCATTCTGAATGGTGCCCCCGATCTCTTTTTTACTGACCCCCTGTTTTTCGGCCACGGCGATGTACATGGCCAGGAGGATGGCTGCTGGAGGGTTAATGGTCATGGAAGTGGTCACCTGATCCAGAGGAATTCCGTTAAAGAGAATCTCCATATCTTTAAGCGTGTCGATGGCCACTCCGCACTGGCCGACCTCTCCCCGAGACCTGGGGCTATCCGAATCATAACCCATCAGGGTCGGGTAATGAAAAGCAACTGAAAGGCCGGTCTGGCCCTGGGAGAGTAGATATTTATATCTCTGGTTAGTGTCTTCGGCGCTTCCGAAACCCGAGAACATGCGCATGGTCCAAAGTCGGCCCCGATACATGGACGATTGGACTCCCCGCGTAAAGGGGTATTGTCCCGGGAAGCCGATATCCCGCAAAAAATTAGTCTGGGGAATTTGTTCAGGAGTGTATAATACTTCAATCTCCAGGTCGGAGACGGTCGAGAATCGAGG
>JASEHN010000563.1:2273-2808 GCA_030018715.1 Thermodesulfobacteriota bacterium
TTTTAAACCGGGACGATAACAATTCTCCTCCCAGGATTCTCTTGCTTTCGCCAGATTTTGGATTTCATCTCTGTTCATGGGTTCCTCCTCGAAGAGCAAGGTCACAGCACCCCTCCGCTATACAAAAGTTTTATGTCTTCCTCGCTCTTCCCCAAATATCGGGTTAGTATGTATTCATTGTGTTCCCCAAGCCCGGGTGAAGGTTCAGGTTTTGCCAGGGGAGTTTCGGAAAATTTATAGGGGGCCCCGGGAAGGGTGACTTTGCCCATGATCGGATGTTCCACTTCCACAAAAAACTCTCGCTCCTTCAGGTGGGGGTCGTGGACCAGTTCGGAAATATCCTGAATGGGCGAGCAGGGGACCCGGTGTTTTTCCAGCCTCTGGGTGATTTCCTCCACAGTGTAATTTTCGGCCCAGCGTTCAATATCCGCCTGCATTTCAAATACATGGGCGAGCCGGTCGACATTTGTCCGGTACCGCGGGTCCTGCATCCACTCTTTCACATCCAGGGCCACGCAGAACTTCTCCCATTGTT
>JASEHN010000564.1 GCA_030018715.1 Thermodesulfobacteriota bacterium
GCTTGCCCGGAATGACGACTTCCCCCTGCTTTCGAGAGTTTTGCAAGAACCTCACCTAAAAGCAATTTTAATTCTTGATCTGCTGGCCTAAAGGAGTTATAAAATAGCTTGCAAGCCTATCGATGGTGGAGGGGATATGACCAAAGGTTTAAATTACCGGAAAGATTGCGGCGAATGTGGCCGTACTTTCCTCACCCAGGACCGCCAAGTAAAAATTTGCCCCCGATGTGTTGAACAAATTGCCAGGAGAGAAGAACAGCAGAAAAGGGCCAAACAAAAGCAAGCCCAGCGAAGTCGGCCATCCGCCAGCGCTGCCAAACCAGTTCAACCATCTAATCAGTCGCTGACCGAAGAACTTAAGGTGCAAATTCTAAAAGAGTTCGAACCTTTCCGGGAAGACAAAACCCTGCTCAGGCGCGCGGTCCATAGCCGAATCGCCAAGAAACTGAAGGTCAAAAGAATGCTGGTGGCCCAGGCTCTTCAGGGAGGAGAACGAGAAGTTGTCTTGACGGAAGAAGTAGAAAAGGAAGTGGTTAACCGCTACCGAAGTTATGTGTTGAAACTGGAACGACCGGCCAGAGGGCGAAGAAAAACCATTGCCAGGGAAATGGGTATCCATTTCCGAACCGTGGCGCTCGCCGTTTGGAAATGGAACAGACAACAGCCCACTTTGAAAGAATTGACCAGGGAGCAGCGCTTTTTCATAGAGAAGTCTTATCTTCTCAAACTAAAAAGCCGTAAACCCCTCGGTGAGGTTGTGGAGGAAATTGCCCAGGAAGCAGCTTGCCCCCCTTTGCAGGTCTTCCGTTACCTGGACTGTATCCACGATGGGCAAAATGGACTGAAGAAAGTCCCCGAGGCCAGCCCGGACCAGAAAGAAACCATCTTGGCGGGGTATGCAGAATACCTTTCGGGATCCGCGCCTCCCGAAATTTTGCTGCATACCCTTCTGGCTGAAAAAGCAGGGGTCAATCATAAGCAGGTGCACAAAGTGCTCCTGAACTACCGGCTGGAGCGCCTCAGGGAACTTCAGCCGAAAGCTCCCCTATAAATACTTGACCACCAAATCCCCGACTTCCCGGGTGGTATGACCCATTTCGCCCGCGGCCATGCTCTTTATATGTTTGCCGAGCACTTGAATCATGGCCTTTTCGACGCGCTCAGCGGCTTTCTTCTCTCCTAAATAGTCCAGCATCATCTGGCCGGCGGCGATGGCGGCCATTGGATTGATCATATTTTTGCCGGTGTACTTGGGTGCGGAACCGCCCATGGGCTCAAACATGGAGACGCCGTGGGGATTGATGTTGCCTCCGGCGGCAATGCCCAGCCCTCCCTGGATCATGGCCCCCAGGTCGGTGATAATGTCGCCAAAAAGATTGTCGGTCACGATCACGTCAAACCATTCCGGATTTTTGATCATCCACATACAGAGGGCATCCACGTGGGTATAATCGGTTTTCACCCGGGGATAATCCCTGGCTACCTCCTCGAATGTCCTCGCCCAGAGATCGGAAGCGTAGTTGAGCACGTTGGTCTTGGCCGCCATGGTCAACTTGAGTTGCTGGTTGCGTTTCAGGCATAATTCGAAGCCATAGCGCAGGCAGCGCTCCACCCCTTTACGGGTATTGATAGATTCCTGGACGGCAATCTCATCAGGCGTCCCCTTTTTCAGGAACCCTCCCGCACCGGTGTAAAGACCTTCCGTATTTTCCCGGATGATGACGAAGTTGATGTGTTCCGGTCCTTTATCCTTCAGGGGTGTATCCACGCCCGGGTAAAGCTTTACCGGCCGGAGATTGATGTACTGGTCAAGGGTGAACCGCAGGCGCAGGAGAATGCCCTGCTCCAGGATACCGGATTTGACCTGCGGATGTCCGATGGCCCCCAGGAAAATGACCTGAACGGCCTTAAGCTCCTCCAGAACGGATTCGGGGAGGACTTCTCCGGTTTTGAGGTAGCGCTCCCCTCCCAGATCATAAAAATGAAAATCCATTTTAAAATTTTCTTTCTCCGCCACCGCTTTAAGAACTTTCAGTCCTTCGTCCACTACTTCGGGGCCGGTGCCATCCCCGGGCAATACGGCAATCTTATAAGTCATTTTCTCTCCTTTGACAAAGGGATTCTTCAAAATAAGGGTTCAAGGGGTCGAGGGTTTCAGTGTTTTTTTGCACTTGAATCCTTGAACCCTTGACCCCTCGAATCCTGTCTTTATTCCGTTTTCATCTTGAACTTCTTCACGTAGTTCATCAACCCTCCGGCCTCGATAAGCTGCTGCATGAAGGGTGGAATGGACTGGACCTTAAAAATCTTTCCCGTGCTCAAATTTTCAATCGTCCCCGCTTCGCTGTCCACCTTCACTTCATCCCCCTGGTTAATCCCCTCCACGGCCTCAGCGCTGGCAAAGATGGGCAACCCCATATTGAAGGAGTTGCGGTAGAAGATCCGGGCAAAACTCTTGGCCACAACGCAAGAAAGGCCGGCATGCTTGATGGCAATAGGGGCGTGCTCCCTGGAGGAGCCACAGCCGAAATTTTCCTCGGCAACCAGAACGTCTCCGGGCTTGATCTTTTCCAGAAACTTCGGGTCGATGTCCTCCATGAGGTGGGAAGCCATTTCTGCCGGATCGGTGGTATTGAGATAACGTGCGGGAATAACGGCATCGGTGTCCACGTTGGCCCCGAATTTCCAGGTTTTCCCCTGATAGACCATAAATCCTCCGATTAATGCTGAAAATGCGAAATTGGCATAACCAATTTGTTTTATAGGCTTTTCCAGGCTCGGGGGCCAGGGCGCTTCGCTGGGCA
>JASEHN010000030.1 GCA_030018715.1 Thermodesulfobacteriota bacterium
CCGGCGATAAGCACGCCCAGGGCAATGGGCAAAAAAGCGCTCCTTAGGCTCATTCCTAAAAGAAAAGCTAAAAGCGAACCGGTCCAGGCCCCGGTCCCGGGTAACGGAACCGCCACAAAGAGCATAAGACCTATCTTTTCGTATTTATCGACGATTGCGCTGCGCCGCCGAGTCCTTTCAAAAATCCAGTGGAAAAACTTTTCCATGAATTCAATCCGGCTTAAAAACCTGGTAACCGGGTCAAGGAAGAGAATGATAAAGGGTACCGGGAAAATATTGCCTAAGAGAGCGACGAGCAAAACCCACGGCCAGGGCAGATGCAGGGCAAATATCCCGGCAGGGATTGCTCCTCTTAGTTCCCAGACCGGGGTTGCGGCCAGCACAAAGACCCAAAGATAATTTAGATTCATACGTTTTATCTCTTCTGCATTTTCTTCATCGTCTTTTCCGCCGCCATATCGAGCGCCGGCATTGAGCGGTCATTTTACCCTTTTAAGAAGAGCCAAAAGATGATTACCCCGGCGAGGATTAAGCGGTACCCGGCGAATATATTGAGGGTATGCTGCCTTAAATAGCGCATGAGAAAAGCGATGGAAAGGTATCCCGCTATTCCCGAAGAAACAAAACCGATGGCAAAAAACGGCCAATCGGTTGCCATCCCAGGATAGAAGAGGTGCCGCAATTGGAGAAAGGCTGCCCCGGCAATAGCCGGAGTGGAGAGAAGAAAGGAGAAACGCGTGGCCGCTTCTCTTTGGTACCCGCGCAACAGGCCAGCGGTGATGGTGATTCCCGAGCGGGAGACTCCGGGAAGCAGAGCCAGGGCCTGGGCAAACCCGATGATCAGAGAGTCTTTCAGCGTCAATTTATCCAGGGGTTGAGAACGCCGGGAGCGCTTTTCCGCGTAGATCATTAAAAAACTTACGGCCGTCAAGGGGAAAACGATTAAGCCGGGGTTCCGAAAGCTGGTCTCGATCATATCCTGCAAAAAGAAACCAGCAATGGCTGCCGGGATGGTAGAAAGAACAATATAGACAATTAGTTTTTCGTGAAAATTCGCCACTCTTCGCTGCCGGATAATTCTGAAAAATCCCCGGATTAGATTTACCCAATCCTTCCAGAAATACCAGATAATGGCCACGAGCGTTCCGGCGTGAAGGGCCACGTCAAAAGTCAGGTTGTCTATCAGAGAATTTTGCCAGCCGAAGAACCGGGGAACCAGGATAAGGTGGGCCGAGCTGCTGATGGGCAGAAATTCAGTCAGCCCCTGCAAGACGCCTAAAAAAAGGGCCTGGAGGAAAAGTAAGGATGCGCCCATAGCCTACCGGTTTTCCCTCAGGGGCTCTTTGCGGATCCGGTCGCCGTGTCCTTGGTGGCCTGGATCAGAATGGCGTTTGGGCATTCTTCCTGTATCTCCTTCCGAATTTTTAAATTCTATAATCGACGGGGAAGAAGGAAAAGTCAAGGAATATTTGGAAAAGAAAAGGATACCTGGGCACTAATACCGCAATTCAATGATTTTTCTTGACTTTAAAGCTGCTGAGTTATATATAAAAGCATCAAGGGGCTAACTTTTTAATCTTCCTTTAACCTTCCCAAGAGAAGTATTTAATGAAGCAGGTCGTCATCGAAAACCCTGTTATCAACTCCCCTTTCGAAGAACCCGCGCGACATTTTCGTTTCTCAGAAGACGGCATTACCGATGAGATCGTAGGATCCCGCCGAATAAGCGCCTACTTTGTGCCCATTGCCTCGCCCAAGAAAAAAGGTGCCCAGGCACAGCTTTCTTTCGACACGGAATGGACCCAAGATCGGGTTCAAGAAAATAAGTTCATTAACCGGGTACGTGAGCGCGTAAAAATGTGGCGGCAGGGTGGTTATATGGGAGTAACGAAGACCACGGCCCGCCTCCTCGAATATTGGAACAATCCGGATCGAGATAAGAAGCTTTTCTTCTGCCAGATCGAGGCGCTGGAAACCCTGATCTATATTACGGAGGTGGCCAAGAAATTCGGCGATGCCTGGATTGAAAACGAGCTCCGCCGGGGCAACGAAGACGCCAATCCCTTATTGTTCAGGGTTGCCTGCAAAATGGCCACAGGCAGCGGCAAGACGGTGGTCATGGCCATGCTTATCGCCTGGAATGCGCTAAATAAATTTGCCAACCCGCAGGATGCTCGTTTCTCTGATGCTTTTTTAATCGTTACCCCGGGGATTACGATCAAGGACCGCTTGCGGGTGCTTCTGTCCAATGACCCACAAAACTATTACCGGCAACGGGATGTTTTGCCGGCCGAGCTCATGGATGATCTGGGCAAGGCCAAAATTATCATTACCAATTTTCATGCTTTCAAGCTGCGGGAACGCAATGAAGCAGGAAGATTGACCAAGAAAATCCTTGTCCAAGGGGGTGAGTCACCCTTTACCGAAACCCCTGATCAAATGGTTCGTCGGGTTTGCCGTGAGCTTGGAACGAAGAAAAACATCGTCGTTATCAACGATGAGGCGCATCATTGTTACCGGCGTCGTGCAGAGGGTGAAGAGGTCAAACTTTCGGGTGATGAGCGCAGAGAAGCGGAAAAGCGAGAGGAAGAAGCGCGCATATGGATTTCAGGCCTGGAAGCCGTCAAAGCAAAGATCGGAGTTAAATTTGTTTATGACCTATCGGCGACCCCATTCTTTTTGCGGGGATCTGGCTATCCCGAAGGAACCTTGTTTCCGTGGGTGGTTTCGGATTTTTCATTGATTGACGCCATTGAATCAGGCATCGTAAAGGTTCCGCGGGTTCCTGTCGCTGATGACTCCATGATTGGTGATCAACCCACCTATCGAGACCTATGGCTGCGGATCAGGGAAGGTCTTCCCAAAAAAGGACGTAGAACGCAGGCGATTGGGGGGGAGCCAAAACTTCCCGTTGAGCTTCAGGGAGCACTCCACAGCCTCTATGGAAATTACGAAAAGTATTACCGCCAATGGGAAAAGAACAGCGAAGCGCGGGCCAAAGGACTGACCCCGCCTGTCTTTATCGTGGTATGCAATAACACCAATGTTTCCAAGCTCGTATTTGACTATATTGCCGGCTGGGAAAAATCTTTGCCGGACAAGACTCCCCTCGTCGTTCCCGGAGAGCTATCCATTTTTAACAATGAAGAAAATGGGGGGTGGAGCGCCCGGCCCAACACCATCCTGATCGACAGCGAGCAGCTTGAATCCGGGGAAGCCATGAGCCCGGATTTCAAAAAGATCGCCGCCATTGAGATAGAGGAATTCAAAGCTGAATACCGCGCCCGTTTTCCGGGGCGTGATACCGAAAGTTTCACGGACGAAGATCTTCTGCGGGAGGTCATGAATACTGTTGGCAAACCCGGCAAGCTGGGGGAGCAGGTGAAATGTGTCGTCTCGGTCTCCATGCTCACGGAGGGATGGGATGCCAATACCGTCACCCACATCCTCGGCGTAAGGGCTTTCGGGACGCAACTCCTTTGTGAACAGGTTGTGGGCCGCGGCCTTCGCCGGATGAACTATGCTATAAATGAAAACGGCAGATTCGAGCCTGAATATGCAGAGGTTTATGGCGTGCCGTTTTCATTTATTCCTTGTTCGGGATCGGCCAAAGAACCCAAGCCCGGGCCAACTCCCACCCGAGTCCGTGCCCTGGAAGAGCGCATAGCCTGCGAAATTACTTTTCCCCATCTTGTGGGTTATCGATATGAATTACCCGCAGAGAGGCTTTCCGTTTGTTTTTCGGAAGAATCCAAAATGACATTATCAACCGCTGACATCCCCACCAAAGTTGAACTTGATCCAATTGTCGGAGAATCGAGCCTCCATAACCTTGACGACCTCAAGCGACGCCGTGAGCAGGAAGTCGTGTTTCTTCTTGCTAAGCTGGTTTCAGAGAAATATTTCCGGGATGATGATGGTAACGGAAAACCCTGGCTTTTTCCCCAAATTCTTCAAATCTCAAAACGCTGGCTATCGGAATGTGTCATCTTGAAGGACAACACATTTCCCCAGCTCCTTCTCCTTGTTGAGTTTGCCCATAATGCTGCTGACCGTATCTACAAAGCGATGGTTGCCTCCAGTGAAGGCGATAAAGCGATCAAACCTATTCTGAAACCCTATGAAGAGGTAGGTTCAACACGCTATGTGGATTTTGATACTACCCGACCCGTCTACCCAACCCGGCCAGGCAAATGCCATATATCCCATGTGGTTGCGGACACGGAATCATGGGAACAGAAGATGGCCAGCGCCCTGGAGGAGATGGAAGAGGTGATTTCTTACGCCAAGAATCACAACCTCGGTTTTGCCATCCCTTATACTATCAATGGTGAAGAACGGAATTATTATCCGGATTTTATCGCTCGGATAAAGTCGCCTTCTCCCTCTCCCCCTTCGGGAGAGGGTCGGGGTGAGGGGGAAATTAATCTTATCATCGAAGTCACCGGCGAGGCCAAAAAGGACAAGGCGGCTAAAGTTTCTACCACTCGGACATTATGGGTGCCGGCCATCAATAACCATGGCGGCTTTGGCCGCTGGGCTTTTCTGGAAATTCATGATCCCTGGAATGCGATAACCCTAATCCAGTCTTTTCTAAGCGAATTAAAAGGGGCCTTATGAATGCTTTATTGCACTCTTATGGCGGCGATTGGACTACGGATAAGCTGAAAAGAGTTAGAAAGTATTTGGAAGCCTATGCAAGGATAATGAGTCAGCATTTTTTTCGGTTTGCCTACATAGATGCCTTTGCTGGAACCGGATACCGCGCACTTAAGCAGGATGAAAATCCGAAAGAATTGATGTTACCAGAATTTGCGGAGAAGGAAGCAAAAGATTTCTTGGAGGGATCTGCTCGCATAGCCCTTCAAATAAAGCCGAGTTTTACCAAATATATTTTCATCGAGAAGGATGAGAAACGGTTCGCGGAGCTTGAAAAATTAAAGAATGATTTTCCAGAAGTCCGTGAAGATATTATATTGATCAATGCCGAGGCGAATGCCTATATCAAAGATTTATGCCAAAATTACAAATGGGCAAGAAATCGAGCCGTGCTTTTCCTTGACCCTTTCGGAATGCAGGTAATCTGGGAAACTATAGAGGCAATAGCGGAAACCAAAGCTATCGATCTATGGTACCTATTTCCTCTTGGAGTAGCTGTAAACAGACTGCTTAGAAGGAATGGGGAAATAAATGAGCCGCTAAAGATAAAACTTGACAAGCTGTTCGGCACACAGGACTGGTATGAATCCTTTTACCAAAAGAGCGTTAGCTCCACCTTATTCGGCGAGAGTGCTGTTACCGAAAAAATAGCTACTTATAAGGCCATAGGAAACTATTTCGTTGCTCGCCTAAAGAAAATATTCCCGGGTGTTGCTGAAAACCCGCTACCGCTTTTGAATTCAAAAAACAATCCATTATATTTGCTTTGTTTTGCCTCCGCAAATCCAAGAGGAGCAAAAACAGCAATCAAAATCGCGCAAGATATTCTGAAGGGGTGAGGTTTGGCACAGAATTCAGCAATAGAATGGACCGGTTCTACTTGGAATCCCGTAACCGGATGCAGAAAAATAAGCCCCGGGTGTAAGAACTGCTATGCCGAGCGTATGACCAGGCGTCTGAAGGCAATGGGGCAACCAAATTATGTGAACGGCTTCGAACTCGCCCTGCATGATCATGTCCTGAAACTCCCTCTTCTCTGGAAAAAGTCCCAAACCATTTTTGTAAATTCAATGAGTGATCTTTTTTTAGAGAATGTCCCGGAGATGTTTATAAAGAAAGTTTTTGGTGTTATGCATAGCGCATACTGGCATACCTTTCAGATCCTTACCAAACGGGCTGAAAGATTGCTCAGATTAAACGCCACCTTGCAATGGATGCCAAACATCTGGATCGGAGTAAGCGTCGAGAATAGCGAATATGAATTCCGAATTGACCATCTGCGTGAAACGAAGGCATACGTTAAATTCCTTTCACTTGAACCTCTCCTAGGTCCCATTCCAAATTTGAACTTAACTGGAATTGACTGGGTAATCGTTGGGGGCGAATCTGGGCCAGGGGCGAGAAGTATGGACCCGATGTGGGTAATCAATATTCGTAACCAATGTCAAAAAGCGAAGGTGCCATTTTTCTTCAAACAATGGGGAGGGCCAAGAAAGAAAAAGGCCGGTCGAGAGTTAGAAGGCCGGACCTGGGATGAAATGCCCATGCCCGCACACAAAATGAGCACAAATCACATTCCAACTGGGTTTTAAGCGAGAGGAATAATATTTTAATGGCACGGAAAAAGAATGAGTCAAAGATTCCTGTTGAAACCTTGAAACACAAAGACAAACGGGTCAATATACCGACGGAAGAACTCAGGGATTTTGTGGCGGAATATGAGGCAAAGCCTAAAACCGTCCTCTATCCCCGTGATCCGTCGCTCGACCCGCAGCTTGTCTGGAAGGGAAAGGATGAACAGGATTCCCAAGAACTCGCCGTTCCCGCCGTGCCGGTTTATATCCAGGAAAAGATTCATCCGAAGGCCATCATAGAAAATATTCGCTCCGAAGCCAAAAAGGAAAAGCAGGAGCCGCAGATATCCCTGTTTGCGGATTTCAACGGGATTGATTTTGAGAAATTGGTAGATTTTTACCAGCATGAGCAGAACTGGTCAAACCGGAAGATTCTCGGCGACTCCTTGCTGGTAATGACGTCCCTTGCCGAAAAAGAAGGCCTCAAAGGCAAGGTGCAGATGATCTACATTGACCCGCCTTATGGGATCAAATTCGGTTCCAACTGGCAGGTTTCCACCCGCAAGCGGGACGTAAGAGATGGTAAAGCTGAGGACCTTACTCGCCAACCGGAACAGATCCGAGCTTTCCGGGATACATGGGCGCTTGGCATTCATTCTTACCTCGGTTATCTTCGTGATCGGCTTGTGATGGCCAGGGAATTGCTGACGGAAACTGGTTCCATCTTTGTGCAGATAGGAGATGAAAACGTCTCTCTCGTCCGGTGCCTGATGGATGAGGTTTTTGGAGGAGATAATTTTGTTGCCCAAATTTATTTTGTCCCCACAACAGGAAGACAAGAAGGAACTTTGGACCGTTTAGGGAACTATCTTTTATGGTTTGCCAAAAATTTAGAACAAATCAAATTTCGCCGCCTATTCCTGCAAAAGATTTTATCCGATGATCCTGATGATAGTTCCCTTGGAGATCTTCAATCGCAGGGTGTAAGAAGCACTGGAGGTTACCCTGTTAGCTTTGGCGGGAAAGTTTATTATCCGCTTGAAGGTAATCATTGGAAGATAACAGAAGAGGGAATGAAGCGACTAATTGTTAGCGATCGTGTTCAAGAAACTAAATCTGTTCTTCGATTTAAAAGGTATTCTTTTGATTTCCCTGCACGTCCGATTTCAGATGTTTGGACCGATACATCGGGTGGTGCTGGGCCAGATAAAATTTATGTAGTCCAAACTTCAAACAAAATAGTCGAACGTTGCCTCCTAATGACTACCGATCCCGGTGATCTCGTTCTTGATCCTACCTGCGGTAGCGGGACCGCGGCTTACGTTGCCGAGCAATGGGGGAGGCGGTGGATAACTATTGATACCAGCCGGGTGGCGCTGGCGTTAGCGCGGACTCGTTTGATGGCCGCAAAGTATCCTTACTATCTTTTAGCCGATTCTCCTGAAGGGATCGCCAAGGAAGCCGAGCTGACTGGCAAAATGCCCCCTGCCTACAAAACCGAGGGGGATATCAAGAAAGGATTTGTTTATAAAAGGGTCCCCCACATAACACTCAAGTCCATAGCCAATAATCCGGATATCAAGGAAGGGATGTTCCGGGAGGAGATAGACGCAGCCATTGCCCGTCACGCAGAAACGGAAATTCTTTACGACCAACCCTACCAGGATAACAAGCGCATCCGGGTTACTGGGCCATTTACCATGGAAAGTCTGTCCCCGCATCGGGTGCTTGCCGCCGATGAGGAACTGCCTGTATCGAAAATAGAAGCGCAGAAGGCTTCGGGGGCCGGACAGTTTGAAGCCATGATTATTGAAAATCTCAAAAAAGCGGGAGTGCAAAACAGGATCAAAAATGAGCGGCTCAAATTTGATCGATTGGAATCTTATGCAGGGCAGTGGCTGCATGCTGAAGGAGAGTACGCCGAATCTGATGGGAAACCCCGCAGAGCGGCTGTCTGCATAGGACCGGAGCATGGGACTGTGGGGCCACAATTGGTAAAGGAAGCGGCAAAAGAGGCCGTGCAAGGAGTTGGCTTTGATTTGCTTGTGATCTGCGGGTTTGCTTTCGATCCCCATGTTTCGGAGGAAGCAAAACGTTACGGCAAGCTAAACGTGCTCATGGCTCGCATGAATCCGGATTTGACGATGGGGGACGAACTCCTCAAAAAGACCGGTGCAGGTAATCTTTTCATGGTTTTCGGCGAGCCGGATATTGTTATTCACCGTGTTGGATCAGCTCAGAATGACCGCCCCCGCAAAAGACAATTACCCCGCAAAGCCGCGCCATTCAATGACGAACAAATCGTGGTCGAAATCAAAGGCCTGGATGTTTATGATCCGACCACCGGACAGATACGAAGCTCATCAACCGACGACATCGCCTGCTGGTTCATCGATACCGAATACAATGGCGAAAGCTTCTTTGTCCGCCATGCCTACTTCACGGGAGCAGAGAAACCATACGAAAAGCTGAAACGCGCCCTCCGCGCTGAGGTTGACGAATCCGCCTGGGCGTCCCTTTATTCCACTAAAAGCCGCCCCTTTCCCGTGCCCAGAACCGGTAAAATCGCCATTAAGGTCATCAATCATTATGGGGATGAGGTTTTAAAGGTATATAATATAATTTAACAAGTGAGGCAAGATAATGACGGAGAGGGATCTAACAATTGCCCGTGATTTAAAGGGAAGAATCTCGCAGGTCGTTCAAGTTCTGGATTTTCGTATTTTCGGCTCCAGGGCAAGAGGGGACGCGGATGAATATTCGGATTTAGATGTTTTTATAGAACTCGAACGGGTAGACTCCGAGATCAAAAAAAAGATTGGAGATATAATCTGGGAGGTCGGATTTAAAAATTTCATAGTCATTTCCCCCCTTATTTTTACGCGGCATGAAATTGAGAATACCGCTCTCAGATCTTCTCCCATCGTTAAAAATATCGCGGAAGAGGGAGTGAGGCTATGACTGATAAACAGACTCTCCTGGCCTACAGGCTTAAACAAGCTGAAGAAACTTTTACCGATGCCGAGAAGATGCTCGCTAATCATCTCAGCTCCCGCTCCATCATCAACCGGGCTTATTATGCCGTCTTTTATGCAATATTAGCCCTTTTTTTGCATTACGATATTAACCCAAAAACCTCCAAACACTCCGGAGTGATCACGATTTTTGACCGCGACCTTGTCCACTCCGGAAAATTGGGGAAAGATTATTCGAAAATCGCCCATAAATTGTTTGAGACCAGACAGCAAGTCGATTACAAAGAGCTTGTCGAAGTTTCCGACGATGATGCCAGGGAATGCTTAAGGCTTGCCAGAGTATTCTTGAACGTAGTTAAAAATTTAACCGCCAACCCGCGAAGAGGATGAATCATGGCACGGAGAAAAAATGTTGGCAATACTCCGATCGAGACAGTAAAACACAAAGATAAAAGGGTGAATATCCCTACGGAGGAGCTGCGGGATTTTGTGGCGGAAGAGTATAACCATACGAGAAAGGGGTTAGCATGAATACCAAAATGGGAACCGGCCGTTTCACCTATGAAGCCCAAAGCGATTGGGCCAAACTGCCGGCCGGGTGGAGCTTCCTCGAAGTCGTTGACGTGGGAGTGGACTCAAAGGATCGGGTTTACGTCTTTAGCCGCGGCGAACACCCGGTCATGGTTTTTGATCGGCACGGGAACTTATTGAAGGCATGGGGCGAGGGGCTTTTCAAGCGGCCTCACGGCTTAACCTTCGCCGCCGACAATACCCTCTATCTGGCTGACGATGGGGCCCATGTTGTCCAGCAATTCACCCTGGAAGGGGAGTTGCTAATGACTTTGGGCAGGCGGGGGCAGGGAGCGGCTTTCATGAGCGGCCAACCTTTCAATCAGCCTACTAAGGCAGCCCTGGATCCAAAGACAGGCGAGATTTATATCTCCGACGGCTATGGCAATGCCCGACTTCACAAGTTTTCTCAAGAGGGAAAACACATTTTCTCCTGGGGAGAATCGGGCACTGACCCCGGTCAGTTTAATCTGGTTCACAGTGTGGCTATTGACAAAAATGGCCTGATTTATGTGGCCGACCGGGAGAACCACCGGATACAGATATTCGATGAGCGGGGTAATTACCTGGCTCAGTGGAACAACATGCACCGCCCCTGCGCTCTGCACATCGCCGGAGCCGAGGAACAACTCGTATTTGTCGGGGAGTTGCCCACCTCCCTGGCGGTAAACGAGGCCTACCCCAACATCGGGGCCCGGATTAGCATCTACGATCTAAAAGGTCAGCTCATGGCCCGGCTGGGCGACATCCGGGCGGGCGTGCAGCCCCACCAATTCTTGGCTCCCCACGGACTGGCCATCGATTCCCGCGGGGATATTTATGTAGGCGAAGTTTCCTTTAGCTTCAAAGGCAAAAGCCTATCTCCTCCCCGGGAATTACCCAGCTTTCGCAAGCTGGTCAGGATAAGCTGAGACATTTCCCGGAAAATATTTTTTATAGGTTAAACTCCCTTGGCCAGAGCTTTTTTGAACCGTTCGGGGGTTATGGGAAGCTCAAATATTCTTGCGCCTGTGGCATTAAAAACGGCGTTGGCAATCACTGCGCCCATGCAGGTAATGGCCGGTTCTCCGCCCCCCTGGGAAGGAATTTCCGGATTATCCACCAGCACGGCCTCGATTTTGGGCATCCGGGAGAAGCGGGGAATTTCATAGGTGTTAAAGTTTCGGTCGCGAATTTCTCCGCCCCGGAAGTTGATCTCCTCGGTTAGAGCATAACCCAATCCCATCATCATGCATCCTTCCACTTGCATCCGGGCCCCTTCCGGATTGATGATCTGCCCCATATCCTGGGCGCAAACCACCCTTTTGACCTTGATTGTCCCGCTCTGTTTATCAACCTCTACTTCTGCCATGGTAGCAATATAGGTTCCCAGGTAAATTCCACAGGCCACTCCCTGCCCCCTGCCGCTGGGGGCCTTGGCCGGGAGCCAGCCAAAGGTTGTTGCCGCTGATTCCAGGACCCGGCGCATGCGCTTATCCGATAAATGGGCCAGGCGGAAAGTTAAAGGGTCAACCCCAGCCTTCGCAGCCATCAGGTCGATATGGGATTCCCTGGCAAAGGAATTGGTATTGCTGGCTGGTCCCCGCCAGGGGCCGGTGGCAAAAGGATGAGCCCCGGGCGCGCCCCACCAGGTTCCGTGGGAGGCGGTCCGATGATGAGGGATGGCATAAAAGATCTGGGCGCCCCTGTCGCCGGCAAAATAGACCCGGTAATCCCAGAAAGTTATTTGATTGGACCCATTCAGGCCGGATTCTATCTGGACAAGGGCCGCGGGCTGGAATGTGTCGTAGAAAAATTCCTCTTCCCGGCTCCAGGCCACCTGGACGGGCTTCCCGGCTAACCTGGCCAGGCGCGCGGCCTCAACCACCTGCCCATTATAATTTTTCCCCCCGAACCCTCCTCCCAGAAAAGGGGTGATGATGCGGACATTTTCCGGAGGCAAATTTAGCGCCCGGGCCACCTCATCTCGCGCTCCAAAGGGCCGCTGAGTGGAGGCCCAGACTGTGGCTTTGTTCTTTTCCACCTGGGCAAGGGCGGTATGGGTTTCAATGGGCGCATGGGCGACATATTGTTGCAAATAAGTCTCCGTAAATGTGGTCGATGCCACCTTTTTGCCCTGATCCAGGTTTCCTTCCTGACCAATAACGTTTCCCCCCGGGGCTACTTTTAATAAATGGTTAAAAATATTTTCTGGGGTTAACTTATTTTCCGGCAATTCAAATTGCGCCTTTATCTGGGCGAGAGCCTGTTCTGCTTCGTCCGGATAAGAATGGAGGATAGCGATCAGGTCGCCATCACGGATAATTTGGGCACCCTTTATTTTTTCCGCAGAGGATGTATCCACCTTCTTTAATTTAGCGCCGTGGGCTGGCGGCCTTAAAATTCTGGCATACACCATTCCGGGCAAGCGTATGTCCCCGGAAAATTTAGCCTGGCCGGTCGCTTTCGCCAGAGCGTCCTGGCGGCTGACTGGTTTGCCGCTGACGGTGAACGTGGAAGCCGGCTTCAGGGGAGGTTTTTTCTCGAGCCTCCGGGTAATTTTTTTCCCCTGCGCCAGAAGGGCATAAGAGATCTGGTTTTGAGGATTTTTTTTATCGCGGATTACCCCGGAAGTTAATTCCATCCGGTCCAAAGGAAGGCCCAGGCGTTCCGCGGCTAACTGGATCAGGATGGCTCTGGCTTCTGCCGCTGCTTCGCGGAGGAGAGGACCAAAAATTTTTATGCTCCGTGACCCGAAGGTTCCCATATCCCAGGGACAAAGGCTTGTATCTCCCATGATCATTTCAATGGAATGAAAGGGAACATCGAGTTCTTCAGCCAGTATCTGGGCAAGGGAGGTGATGATTCCCTGGCCCATCTCCACCTTTCCTGTATAACAAGAAACCCGGCCATCTTCTCCGATGCGCAGGAAGGCATTGAAATCTGATGGCGTCGTCTGAGCATCAACCAGATCACTTTTGGAAAAGAAGATGATTATTCCGCCACCGAGCGCCTTAAGAAATTGTCGCCGGTCAATTCCATTCATCTCTTTCTCCCGTTCATTTTGGGGGCCGCTATCTGTATGGCCTGGACGATTCGCTGATGGGCCCCGCAGCGGCACAGGTTATCGTTCATCTCCCGAATAATCTCTTTTTCCGAAGGCCTGGGGTTTTTCAGTAAAAGGCTAAAGGCATTGAGGATCATCCCGGGGGTGCAAAAGCCGCACTGGAAAGCATTCGCTTCTATGAAAGCATTTTGCAGGGGATGGAGGCGGCCATTCTCTGCAAGACCCTCGATGGTTAAAATCTCTTTCCCCTTGATATCCTTGACGGGAACCTGACAGGAACGGAAGGCCTCCAGGTTGATAAGCACCGTGCATGCTCCACAGAGGCCCATCCCGCAACCGCATTTCGTTCCGGTGAGGCCAAAATCAGAGCGCAGCGCCCAGAGCAGCTTCCGCTCCCCATCGCCTTTCAGCCGTGCGGGTTTCTGATTCAATTTAAAATCAATCTCCAATCTGCCCCTCCTTTTTTGCTTCTTGCAAATAATGAAGTCATCTTCCCTTTCTCAAAGACGGTCATTATTAGTCAGCCCATAATTATATAGACATCGGAGACTAAATCCCTCCTTCCCTCCCTTTACAAAAGGGAGGAATTCCCCTCTTTGGAAAAGGGGTTAGGGGAGATTTTGGAAGAATATGTCTGGTCAATTATGGACTCATTAGTAACTCCAAGTATCATAATTCTTGTCTTGCTTCAAGATTAAAACAGGGGTAAGCTAATTCCTAAAAATAATCGTCTGGACAGAAAATCCAGAATTTCCTCATCTCCCTACTAAAGGGGAAATCGTTTACGGTAAGGATTAGCCATGGATACAAGCAAGAATGAAATAACCCTGCATGAACAATTGCAGAAATTTGCCACGCAGGAGGGGGCTTCTCTTTTCGGGGTGGCCAAGACCTCGGCCTTGAAAGATAGAATGAATGCTTTGTCTAAACAAGCCCTGGAAGGATTGGACCGGGCAGTGTCGCTGGCCTTCCATCTATCCGATCGAGTGCTGGAAGATATAACCGCTGGACCCACAAAGCTTTATTTCTTTCATTATCAGCGGGTCAATGTGCTTCTGGATGAGCTGAGCCTGAAGGTCGCCAATTTTATTCAGTCCCGCGGCTGGCAAGCCCTGCCCATCCCTGCCTCCCAGATCGTCGATTGGGAAAAGCAGCTTGCCCACGTATCGCATAAACATGCGGCGGTGCAGGCCGGCCTGGGCTGGATCGGCCGCAACAACCTTTTGGTCAGTTCCCAATTTGGTTCACGCCAGCGGCTGATCACTGTACTTACGGATATGCCCCTTAAAACTGATGAGCCCATGCCCTGGGGTTGCGGCGACTGCCAGGCCTGCCTATCCTCATGCCCGTCTAAGTCGATCAAAGAAAGGCCGGAGGACTTTGATCATATCGGCTGTTTTCAGCAAATCAAAACCCTGGTGAAAGCAGCCGGCATCAGCCAGAACATATGCGGCCTTTGCGTGAAAGCCTGCCGACCAAAAAGACATTTCACCACAGAGAGCGCAGAGAACAAAGAGAAGAATTAAATACGAAATTCGAATATCGAAATCCGAATCAAATTAAAAAACCAAACTTTTAAAATTAAAAAAACTGTATCAATTTAACGGTTTGAAAAAGTGGTTTGACCACCTTTGTTAAGGCCCGGGGGCCTGGGCGGAA
>JASEHN010000031.1 GCA_030018715.1 Thermodesulfobacteriota bacterium
GACTCCTGCTTTCGCAGGAGTGACGGCTTTTCTGACTTTTTACGAGTTCATCAATGATGACCCAGTCCTTGAAATCGGGAGGGATGAAATTCGACAACCGTTGCGGATTGGCTATTAAATCATTTTAAAGCTCTGCTTCCACGAGGTCAATATAGACCGAATTTGGAAAGGTAGATTGAACCCATGTGGTTTTGCCAGTTCCTCGGGGGCCGAACAAGAAGAAACTTTTTTTGCGGCGGCTGGATTAATCTGGAATACATAACTCCATTTTGCATATATTTTTGGAGTTGCCAAGGAAATTTCTACAGATGCATGGTGGCCTCCCCCGTTTCGATATTGGGCGGCTTCAAGCAAGAGGAGATGGGGTCATTTTCAATAAACTTCAACCATTGGAAGGATTTAGTCAAGGGTTTTTTCCAGGTCTGTTTCCGCTGAAGACCGAAGCGGACAACTTACATTCCGGCCTGCAATGGAAGCAAACGTCAACAACGACTGATTTGGCAAGAAAGGATCAAGTCAAGTCCCGCCTACCGCTTTCACCTACAAAGTGTTGAGATTAGCCAACGTCAAGGAGTGATGATTTCTGATTGAAAGTGAGTATAACGCTCCACGTAAGCTGTGGGCGCGCCTAAACAACTTACCTCCCCACTTGGCTTTGCCACCAAGGCGACCGACAGCTTAAAGCCGGCCGTTCTCTGATTTTTTCCTCCTATGGTGCGATTCCAAGTATGACAAGCGGAACCGCCGGAACCCCTCGTCCTTGTCGCACGACGTTATAGAACTCGCCTTCATAGTAAGCAACGCCGGAGCTCATCTGTATTTGGAGAGACTTCATGGGCAGGATTTCAATACCTACATCAATGTGATCGCCGACATAGAAAGCGAGATGTTTGACAAACAGATCGTAGGCTACGAAGGCGTACTTCCCAAACTGAATCTCGATAGCCACTCGTTCTTTGACGAAATCGGTCTGGTTGTAGCTGAAAATCGGCGTTTCTCCCGCTGCAACGATTTCCTTCTTCTGTTCATCGGGTGACATGGTCAGTGTTTTGCGAATCAGTTTCTCGCTCCTCGTTACCCAGTAACTAACACGACTTTCCTGCCAGTTCTTTGCGCGAAGCAGTCCCTTGAACGCCGCATTCATGTCTATCGGACTATAAAGCAATTCGCCCTTCATCGTCTTTTCTTTGGACACTTTGGTCCTGCATTTGTCGGCCTGCACGGAGGCAATGACGGACTGAATTTCCTGCCATAGATTGGGCTTGTGAACTAGGAGGAATTCGAGGCCGTTCAAATGCGAGTATTTTTCAATAATCTTCATTGGGCGGAATACCTCTGCTTCCTTGTCGGCTTCTCCAGTAAAACCATTTGCTTGCTCTTCTGCTTGGCTATCCAGGGTGACATGGTCAAACTGTTACCCGCCTCAATCGGATCATAAACGGGTTTGTTCATCGGACGAGTTCGCAAAGTTCCCGCAAGCTCCTGTTCAATCCTCTGTTTTGCCACTTGCACATACCTTGAAACGATTTCCGCGCCGGCGCCCCTCCGTTTGTGGCGGATGGCCGCGATAATTGTGGTTCCTGTTCCTAGGAACGGATCTAAAACCCAATCCCCTTCATTCGTCATGGATAAAACTATCCGTTCTATCAATTCCACCGGGAATTGGCAGGGGTGATCAGTCTTTTCTATATGATTACTCTTGACGTTTGGGATAACCCATAAGTCACCAGGATTTTTTCCAAGCGGATTGCAGGAGTACTTCCCGGCATTCGGTCCTTTGAAGTATTTCTTTCCCGGGTACTTTTGAGGAATTCTGACCGGGTCTAGGTTAAACACGTAATCATTCGATTTCGTAAACCAGATAATCGTTTCGTATCGTCCGGAAAATCGACGACTGCAATGTAAGCCGTGTTCAAAGTGCCAGATGATCCGGTTGCGCATTCTTAGACCAAGTCGCGTGAATATCGGGTAGAGAACCGTGTCGATGGGAATAATGGCTCCTTCGTCCACGTAGTTTCCGATCTGCCAGCAAATGCTCCCGCGAGGCGAAAGGCATCTTACGCATTCCCCAATAACCGCCGCCTGCTGTTCAAGGTAGGATTCCAGCTTGAGCCTCCGCTCATACTCCTTGCCGATATTGTAAGGTGGCGATGTGACAACGAGTTGCAGCGTTTCATTTGGTATATGGCGGAGCAATTCCAGGCAATCGCCGGGATAAACGACGATGTGTTCAGACGGGTCGTACATCTTGGCTATTTTTAGTTTCTCGAACATGGCTTTATGATACATAGATAGCAGCTTGTAGTCAACGGAGTCATCATTTTTTTCTTTTTTCAACCCCCCTTCGTTAGGCGTAAGGCATCTTTAGGCCTCCTCACATGTCCTCATTATTTTTTGAAGATTACAAAACAAAATTTATACCTTTCTATGGAGCCTGTCAATTGTGGACTTCAGGAAGAAGTCTTCTTCTGCGTGGAGAAATTTCCCACTTTCCTTCAAATTTAACGCTGCCACCTACAAAGAGTGGAGATTATTAAAGGGCAATGATCGATGATTTTCGAATGAAATTGAGTATTGCGGCCGAAATCACTTACTGGAAAACGCTCAACGTTTTACGCTCGGGGTATATCGATCTATTAGGTGCCTCCTGGGTCTTTATTGCCGATGTGGTCTTTCACCTGATAGGAATTTGGTCGCTGTTCGAACTTGAAGGAGATGTCTTTAACTTCAAAAAGAAGGCAGGCAATTAGATCTGCCACGTCGAGATCGAATAAGGCGATATTATGACCAGGGCCGAGAGAGCTACGGTAGCCGATGCCGTCGTATCCTTCTGCCTTAAATAGCTCTGCAAGGATCTGCGTTGGCACGTAAGCGGCGACATCGTCAGCTGGATCGACAGGCCGTGAAAACGCCCTATCTATGGCAAACCATACAGCCTTCTCGCGCTCGTCAGGTAGGGGTTCTTCAAAGTATACGATATTATGAACATCGGTTGTGCAGTTCACGATCCTGAGTTCTCGGAGGATTTCGAATGCGCCGACCGAGATCAGCGATCCGATCCATGGTCGTACTTCCGCCAATGCGGTTTCACGCTTCGTGGATAGGTAGAGATAAGGAATACCTTTCGGATTGGCGCGTCCCTCGCCGGCACGATCTCTTAGGGGCTTCATCCTTTCCGCAGGATAAGGGAAATCCTCGTCCTCATACATCGGTTGATGGGCATGGCCGAGCTGTGCTCTCCACCAAACTCGATTGGCCGGAATAGTCTCGATTTGCTTCTTGCAGCTTTCTCGGACAGTTTGAAGGAATTCCTCAACCCCTGGGTCGTGGACGTACCGGGTCCGGCGCGTAGTCGCTTGCGCAAACTCCCAGTAGCTCTGCCAGGATTTGAACTCGGACATTGAATGATCTCGCAAAGGGACCTAACGCCGGCCAGCCTAGTCTTACATCGCGTTGTTGACCATCTTCAATTCTAAACTATTTCTGTTGTGGTGCACAATGTCTCCACGTATGCGGAGTTAAGGGATACTGGTTGAAATATACATATTTAAAGGAGAGTGGTCAACCCAAACTTTCAGGAAGAAAGTAACAATTTATTTGGATATTGTCCGCCGGATTAAGTTCTAATTATTCCCAATTTAGAACAAAGGGTATTTCTCCCTGAACTCTGCTGTTTAGGTGGTTTTACATAATAGGATGAGGAAGAAACCGCGGATCGAAACGCTCAAATCCGAGGCCGGGATTAACCGGGCAACGAACGGGAGAGTAGTCGACAATGGCCGCTTGAACGCACTGATAGCAGCGAATGCAGCGTTGAATCTCTTCGGGTCGCCCGTCCTTTACCTTCCGGGGCCAGAGGGGGTCGGCCAGGAGAGCCCGGGAAAGGGCAACCAAGGCAATCGATCCAGCGGTAATGGCCTCGGCAGCTTTCCCCGGATCCTGGAAGTTCGGAGCCATGACCGGGATGGAAACTTTCTTTTGAATCACAGCGGCATCCTCGCTCATCGATCCCTCGTTCCGAGGAAAGACACGGATCAACGAGCCATAACAACCGTGACTTACCGATAGATAGTCGGCTCCGGCTTCCTGGATTGCTCTGGCCATTTGGATGGATTCCGGCAAATCAAGCCCCCGGGGGATATATTCTCTGGCGCTGAAACGGTAGCCCACTAAAAAATCGGGCCCCATCTCCTTTTTAATCTCTTGCACCATATCCCGGGAAAGGCTCCAGCGCTTCTCGGGAGAGCCGCCGTATTCGTCGCGGCGCTGGTTGAAGTAGGGAGAGGTGAACTGGCCGAGAAGGTATCCGTGGGCACCATGAAGCTCGACCCCATCGAAGCCAGCCTTTTTGGCTCGCCCCGCCGCCTGAACCACAGAAAACTTTAAATCTTGAATCTCTTCCCTGGTTAAAGGGCGCGGCGGCTCCGGTTTTCTGTGGAGGAGGTCTTTTAGGTTCTCAGGAAGTTCATCCTGGGGTAAAGGGGCCGGTACATCCGAAGGCCCGACCAGGGGCCTGTTTTCGTAGGATTGCAGGGCTTGAGCTCCTTGGCCCGGAAGAAGCTGGAGCAAAGCTTTCGCTCCTCCCCAATGGATAACCTGGGCCAGGTCCCGCAGTCCCGGGAGGTGTTTGTCTGATCCCGCCCCCAGCCCGTAGCCTGGATTGAAGGCATAGCGAGCTGTAACGCCGGTAATCTCTACGATGACTAACCCGACTCCCCCTGAAGCCCGGGCGAAATAATAGCAGAGACTCTGATCCGTCACATTTCCCCTGAGATCGCCCATGCCCACATAGGTGGGCGCCAGGACAACCCGGTTGGCCAGGCGAAGCTTACCCAGAGTGATTGGCTCAAATAGGGCTTCATGTTGGGATAACATTAACTCCTCCAGGGATTCCGGGACTCCTTGGCATTACCATTTCCACTCACAAACTGTTTTTATTGCAGCTTTCTCAATTCCTTCTTTAGCACCTTGCCAACCAGGCTTTTGGGCAGGGCTTTCATAAAGGCAACCTCTTTAGGGACCAGAAAACTCGTAAGTTTCGCTTGGCAATATTCTATGATCTCCTCTGCGGTGGCGGTCTGCCCAGGTTTCAACACAACGAAAGCCTTGATATTCTCCCCATAGATGTCATCCTTGATCCCGATCACCGCTGCCTCGGATATTTGGGGATGCTTGAAAAGAACCTCTTCGATGACCCGCGGCGAGATATTTTCCCCGGCTTTGATAATCAAATCCTTCTTCCGGTCCGTGATCCAGAAGTAACCGTCTCCATCCACATAACCGACATCGCCCGTGTGGAGCCAGCCATCTCTTAGTATCTCCGCCGTTTCCTTTGGCTTATTCCAGTACCCTTTCATGAGCATGGGTCCTCTGATAACAATCTCTCCTTCTTTTCCCTGAGGAAGTACGTTTCCGTTATCGTCAACAATGCGCATCTCGGTTCCCTTCATGGGCAGGCCAATAGAACCGACCTTCTTTAAACCCTCCAGGGGGTTAACCGAGTTATTGGCGCCAGCCTCCGTAAGACCCCAGCCTTCAGTAATCTCAAAACCGAAGACCTCCTTAAACTTGCTCCAGGTCGCCAGAGACAGCGGCGCCGATCCGGATATCCAGTATTTCATGGAACTCAAATCGTACTTCTTTGGCTCCGGGTATAAAAGCATAAAAATATACATGGTAGGAACCGCGGGCATAATGTTGGCCCGGTATTTCTCTATGGCGGCAAAAATGGTTTCTACGCTGAAGGAATTAAGAAGCACTGTTTTGCCCCGCCGGAAAAGGCCGTTGTTCATGGTGGCGATGCCGTAGGAATGGCAGAGGGGGAGGGCGCTGATACTGGTCAACCCATCCGGCAGAGCCACGGTTTCGTACTGCATGCGGGCATTGGCATAGAGGCTGTAATGCGATTGCATGACCCCCTTGGGCCGTCCTGTGGTTCCGGCTGTATAAATCAACGCCGCCAGTTCATCATCTTCTGTCTTCACAACGTCCATTTCTTCAGAACTTTTTTCAATAAGCGGCCAGTAAGAAAGAATCCCGTCAGGAACTTCTTTGTCTATGAGAATAACGTTCTTAAGGCCTGGCACTTTTGCCTGGCCCGCGCGTATTTTGGGCAGAAAGGCCTGGCTGCTGATCACTACTTGGGCGCCCGAATCCTCATAGATATAAGTGGTCTCTTCCTCTCCCACGAGGTAATTTATCGGGACGACCACTGCCCCGCTCCCCCACACAGCCTGAAAGCCCTGGAGCACCTCCGGACAATTGGGCATCTGCAGAATAACCCTGTCCCCCCGTTTTACACCGAGATTTTTTAGGGCATTGCCCAGTTTCTTGGCTGCTCTTATCATCTCCACATTGGTGATTTCCCGGTCCTCGAAGATAATGCTTCCATACTCACCCCGTTCCTTTACCCTCTCTTCAGCAAGCTTGGCGATATTCATGATTTCCTCCTTCCGGCAAAGCGGTCATTGGAAAAGTCTAACCACAGAGAACGTAGAGAAATATATAAACCAGGGAGAAGCGCAACCGGAGCAAGGCCCATAAGCCTCTCCTCTGAGGCTCTTGCAAAAGTCCTAAACACCGTCATTCCCGCCCCCGCTTTCGCGAGGGTAAACTTCAGCGGGAATCCAGGGCAGCCTGAAAAATCTGGATTCCGGGTCGCGCTGCGCTTGCCCGGAATGACGATTGGGAGGCAACCTTTGGGTGATTGGCCAAATGAATTTATTTAAGGGCAGTAAATAGCATAATTTTCATGGCCATATCAAGGGAAAAAATTGGCTGAAAAAGAAACGGTGTGCCTGTTCATCCCCCGGCCAGGGGAGCGATGAGGGTAAGTTGGTCTTGGTCTTTTAGGATGGATTCTCTGGCGCCACGAATTTTGTTGATGAGTATAAAGCCTATTTCCCAGTCTTTCAGGGATAACCTTTCAAGGACCTGGGAGACAGAAGTCCCTTCGGGAACCTCAAGAGCGACGAGCTTAGTTCCTTCATCCAGGCTCTTCACTGTGCCGACAGTTTTAACGTAAATTACCACAGTTGCAAGTTGCGGGTTACGGGTTGCGAGTTCAAATTTTTTCTTGCCGAGTCATATCTGAAAACCCTATGCCCATAGCGCCAGGTACTTAACGTTTTTATTCTGATATGCGCCTTACGCCTTGCGGTTGTTGATCTTTTCAGCGACTTCTTCCAACCCTAACGAAAGAAGCTTTTCTTTTTTGGGGATCCCCTTTTCATCCCACCCGCGGAATTGGTAATATTCCCGGCGCATGTCCTTAAAAAGCTTCTCCCCTTCGCTTATTGGCTTCCCGGGCCGGAGAATTTCTAAAATTCTTGGGGGCAAAGTATCCTTTTCACTTAAGACCCCCATCAAAACATTGTAAGCCCGCTTCAGGTTGTAGAGGCGCTCCCCAACTTCCATCAAATCCGCGCTGGTCACCTCCCAGCCAGTCAACCCTTTGATCCACTGGCCCAGGGCCGCATGGGAGACACGGGCGAAAAACAGGAATTTACATAGACCCAGGGCATTGAAGACCGCCATGTAATTCTGCATCAGGGCGGTCATCTGGCCTTTGCCTTCGCCGGAAGTCCCGTCCATGGCTTTTAAGTAACCCATCTCCGGCAAAGGAACTCCTCCTTCCACCTGGTGGGAAAACCCTTCGAGATGGCAGGCTCCCCGGTTGGAGGTGGCCCAGCTCAAAGCCAAACTAACCGTGGGCGTCGGATTTGATAGAGAAACCTCCAAGCCCTTGGAATGCAGGGCAAAGTGTTCCGTCTCCCTGCCCAGAAATTTTGCTGCCTTTTCCACTCCGTCAGCGAAAACCGCGCCAACGCCCTGACGTCTCCCGATCTTCTCGATGAGGGAGAAAATTGCCTGCGCATTGCCCCATTGTAAATCCAGCCCATCCGCTTCCTTGAGAAAGCCCTGGGTAAAGGACTCAATGGCAAATCCCACGGCGATTCCCGTGGACATGGTATCCAATCCCAGGTCGTTGCATAAATAATTCAGGGTGATAATCGACTTCAGATCGTCGTTCAGGAGGAGCGAGCCGAGGCCGGCCAGGGTCTCATATTCCGGGCCGTGGCCGACTACTCCGGCATAGGGGCCTTCGGTGATCTTCACATCCTTGCCGCAGCGGATGGGGCAGGAAAAACAGCCATAATGATTCGTCAGATATTCGGCCACCATGGTCGGCCCGGATATTTTTTTAACCCCCTCCCACTTTGAGAGAAGGTAGTTTTTTATGGGCAGGGCGCCTACCGCTTCCTTGGATTCGATGAGGGCAGCCGTGCCAAACTTGCTCAGGCTCTCCACAAATTTCAGGTTGGGGGAAAAGTCGCGGAAGGCTTCCTGAAGAATTTTGGAATCGGCCACTTCCGGCCTCTTCTCTCCCCGGACCACCACCGCTTTTAGGTTTTTCGCACCCATCACCGAACCTGGACCTGTCCGGGCCATGACCCTGGCCTCAGTTCCGCCGGTGATCACCCCGGCCATGAAGCTTAGGTTTTCTCCAGCCGGGCCGATGGCCGCCACGCGGGCTTTGGGGTCGGTCTCTTCCAGTAATTTTGCCGTGGCCTCAAAAGTTCCTTTGCCCCAGAGCGATGCGGCCGTGCGGATTTCCGCTCCTTCTGAGGTGACCCAGAGGTAAGCGGGCTCTTTGGCCCTACCAGTGATGATCAGCCCATCGAATCCCGTGAATTTCAGCTCCGGCCCCCAATGTCCGCCGGCGTTGGCCTCTCCCCAGTATCCCAGAGGAGACTTGGCACAGACGGATATCCGGCAGCCGCAGGGAACCGGTATTCCGGTGAAAAGCCCGGTCATAAAGATCAGGGGGCTATCCGGATGAAAAGCATCCACGGAAGAATCAAAACGATCCATGAGGATCGAAGCAGCCAGACCGCTTCCCCCGAAGTTTTTGCGTAAAGTCTGCTCGCTAAATTCTACCACCCGCTTCTTCCGGGTGGAGAGATCGACTTCCAGGATCCGGTAGGCAACTTTATCCATGGAGAAAACCCTTCCTCATCTTCCCTCAACCATAAACTAAGGTAGGCAACCATAGAATGATCTGCGGGAAGAGGATGCACAAGGTCAGACCAATGGCTTGCAGAATTACGAAGGGCACGACCCCTTTTATAATATCCTTCAGTTCCACTTCTGGCGGGGCTACTCCCTTCAGATAAAAAATGGAATAGGCAAACGGCGGGGTCAGGTAGGACATCTGCAGATTTACACACACCAGCATGGCAAACCAAACAGGCTCAAAGCCAAGTTTTTTTACTATGGGGCTTATGACCGGGACCAGGATCAGGAGGATGGCAATCCAATCCACAAACATCCCCAGGATGAAGACCATGATCATGATCACCACCAGAATCCCGATAGGTCCCAAGGCTGAGTTCAAAAGAAAGTTTTCAATGGCCGTGCCCCCCCCCAGAGCCAGAAATACGCCGGTAAAAACATTGGCCCCCACCGTGATAATCAAGATCATGGCCGAAGTAGAAAGGGTCATGTAAACAACGTCTTTTAAGGTTGGCCAATTCAGCTTTCCATAAGCCAGGCAGAGGATGGCCGCTCCGAATCCGCCCACGGCCGCAGCTTCCGTCGGAGCTGCCAGACCAAAAAGAATCGACCCCAAGACCGCCAGAATAAGAAAAAGTGGGGGAAAGAGGGTTTTTAAAAGCATGGAAAACAATTGCAGAAAGGGGATGTCCCGCTGTTCTTTGGGCAAGGCAGGGCCCAGGTGGGGTTGGAAGAAACACCTAACTCCGATATAAAACATGTACAAAGAAGACAAAAGTAAACCGGGAAGTATGGCTCCCGTAAAAAGCCTGGCGATGGAAATGCCCGCCATAGGCCCGTACAAGATCAGCATGATGCTGGGAGGAATCAAAACCCCGAGGGTTCCTCCGGCTATGATGCTTCCTGTGGCCAAGGGAATATCATAACCGCGCTTGAGCATTACCGGCAGAGTCAGCAACCCCATCATGGTTACAGATGCCCCCACAATCCCTGTCGTGGCCGCGAGGATGGTGCTTAAGGCCACGGTAGCCAAAGCGATGGACCCGCGCAATGGTCCCAGAGCGAGTTGAAGGGTGCTGAAAAGCCCCTCGGCAATGCCCGACCTGTCCATCATATATCCCATAAAAACAAATAAGGGGACGGCCACCAGGGCATCATTGGCCATGATGCCGATGGTTCGGGAGACCATCTGGTCTAAAACCGCTGGACCCCATCCCACATACCCAAAGATGAACCCGGTTCCCAGGAGGACGAAGGCAATGGGAAACCCGGAAAACATTCCCAACAGAAGAGCGCCAAACATTATTAGAGCAAGGTATTGAGCTTCCACGCTATTTCTCCTTCCCCCTCACAAAGTTCCAGGTCCGGATAAATTCGGCCACTCCCTGCAGCAATAAGATCAAAGTCGCTACCGGAAGTACGGTTTTGAATGGAGAAATAGCCACTCGCCAGCTGGTCATGGTGGTTTTCTCAGCGATTGACCAGGCGTATAGAGCATGCTGGGTTCCCACTACCAGAAGCACCAGCAAGGCTGGAAAGAAAAAAACCGGGAAAAGGCACAGGTCAATCTTGGCCTGCGTCCGCGGTGAAAACATCTTGAAGAAAACATCTATTCTCACATTTCCCTTGCGGTAAAGGATGTAACCGGCCCCCATCATAAAATGAGTCCCGTAAAGCATGTAGCTCAGGTCAAAGGCCCAGATGGTGGGAGCATTAAATATATACCTGGCCCCCACTTCATAAACCATGGCCCCGGTAAGGATGATGATAATCCACGCAAAGAGTTTGCCGCTCCCTTCGCTTAATTTATCGCAAAATTTCAAAAACCCTTGCAAAACCCACCTCCGAAACAATTTAAAAACCCCACCTGCCTCTGCGGCAGGTGGGAATTTCATGTTCTTTCTGGATATCCAGATTACTTCTTGGTCGGCCAATAATAGTCGGCAGCTACTTCATAGGGCGCGTAGAAACTTTTCCGATAAGGCACCATCTTTTCGGCCCAATCCTTCTGGGACTGATAAACCTTGGCAAAGAAGGGGTCCTTGGCCACGTATCTTGCGGCTACTTTATCCCAGGCTTTGAGAATCTCGATGAGGACTTCTTTGGGCGTCTCTACTACCGTGACCCCATGTTTTGTCTTGAGCACTTCCAGATCTTTGACGTTTCTCGAGGTCAGGTCCAGCCAGGATCGCAGCAGATTCTCCCGGCAGGCAATATCCACAATGGCTTTCAGGTCATCCGGCAGTTTATCCCAGGCATCTTTATTTACCAGGAACTCTAACGTCCCGGTATGCCGGTGCATCCCTGGGGCATGGTAGAATTTGGCCACATCCATTAAGCCCAGCTCCTTATCCATCGTGGGGTCCATCCATTCCGCGCCGTCAAGGACACCTTTATCAATGGCGGAAACGATCTCCCCTCCCGGCAAGGTAATGACCGAGAGACCAAATTCTTTATAAATTTCCGCGGTGACCCCGGCCGCCCGGAATTTCTTCCCTTTAAGATCTGCCACTGACTTCATAGGTTTTTTGAACCAGCCCAGCGGTTCGGAAGCGATGATGTCTGTGGGATGGATGACCACTTTTAGTTTCAGGATATCAGCGAAAAGCTGTTTATAGAGGTCCAGACCTCCGCCATAATACAACCATCCGGCAAAATCGATGTTATCCATGCCGAACGGGCCACCGGCCACGCTGGCAAAAAGATTGGCCGCCGGGGATTTGCCGACCCAGTAGGCTGACCACCCATGACCGGCCTGAAGAGTTCCTCTGTGGACGGCATCCAGGACTTCGAAAGCCGGAACGATGGTCCCTGCGGAAGTTACCTCAATCTTCAATCGGCCTCCGGAAAGCTCTCCAATCCGTTTGGCCAGGCCAACGGCGCTCTCGTGGAGAAAGATCCCGGCCGGCCAGGTTGTTTGCAATTTCCAGGTAATGGTCTGGGCCTCGGCGCTCTTAAGAGCAGACCCGGCTAAACCAGCACCCATTACCACCAGTGCCAAACTCAAACTCCAAATGACTAATTTTTTCATCTTTCCCTCCTTTTTAATTTGTGCTCAACTACTGCTCGCTCGCCCGTATCTTTGTCCGGATGAATTTCTCCCCCCTTTCCCCTAAAATCAATATTGCCCTGATCTTTGCCTTTGCCGCCAATCAACTTTGATGAATTCGTAAAAAGTCGAATTTCCATAGAATTCGTCATTCCGGCCCCGATTTTCATCGGGATAAACTCCAGCCGGAATCCAGTTAATTCAAGATGTTCTGTCCGCCTGAGGCGGACTGCTTTCGCCGGGGTGACGATCCAAGAGACTTTTTACGAGATCATCAACTTTGTTTTATTCATCATTCTGAAAATCGGATTGTTTTGTCAAGAACAAAACACGATGGGCCTTTGCGGAAAATCCATTCTTATCA
The DNA here is from genome assembly GCA_030018715.1 of Thermodesulfobacteriota bacterium. Classification (GTDB taxonomy): domain Bacteria; phylum Desulfobacterota; class SM23-61; order SM23-61; family SM23-61; genus JAHJQK01. Next base: position 12,429 of record JASEHN010000031.1, read on the forward strand.
CAGATTATTTATTTTTTCAATAAAATTATGGTCTTCTTCTTTGAAAGATGTTTCCATGAGGGGGCGTTGTGGCAGTTTTATTTCATAAAGCTTTTTCTTGCAAAAGATCCTTCAGGGCTTCTTCGTAGGACTCATAGGCCTCCTGGCCAAATAGAACGAAACGAACCGTTTGGATCCCTTCATGGCTATTCAAGTAATCGGCCACTGTTTTCAAGGCAATCGGTGCGGCCTCCCTTAGGGGGTAGCCATAGGCGCCGGTGCTGATGGAAGGGAAGGCTATGCTTTTGAGGTTATTCTCGCTGGCCACTTCCAGACTCCTCCGGTAGCAACTGGCCAGAAGTTCCGGGGCCTTTTTGCCTGCTGAACGATAAACCGGCCCTACGGTGTGAATTACGTACCTGGCTTGCAGCTTGTAGCCCCGGGTGATTTTCGCGTCCCCGGTTTCACATCCTCCCAAACTCCGGCATTCCGAAAGAAGCTGCGGGCCGGCCGCGCGGTGAATGGCCCCGTCAACTCCCCCTCCTCCGAGCAGTGTGCGGTTGGCGGCATTGACGATAGCCTCCGTATCCTGCTCTGTGATGTCTCCCTGTAAAAGCTCTATCGAGGCTTTGCCGGCCCTCACCTCCATGGCCTCATCCTTTACAGCCAGCGGACGGCTGGCGGTTTGCGCTTAACCAATCTCTTGAATTTAAGAACAGGGTACCCTACGGTGCAGCAGGTGAAGATTTTATTCTCCTTAGGAATCTCCAATTCTTTGATGATGGACGGATCCCTCTCTGCCGCCGTTATGAAATACCCGATAATGCAAGTCCCCAGGCCCAGGGCCTGCGCCTGGAGCATGATGTGAGCCATGGCCAGGGAGCAATTCTGCGCCGAAGAAACATTTTCCTCCGGGGCATGGATGATAATCAGGGCCGGAGCCTGGCGAAAGATGCGGTCTTTGCCGGACTGATAATATTCCCAGTTCAGCCGAAACCCGCGCATATGGGATTGCAGCCAGGGAGGGGGGTTAACTCCGGGAGCGCTAAGCATCTTATACAGATTCCCAAAGAAAATGGCGGTCCGTTCGGCCAGGGCCCGGATGAGTTTCTTCTCTTTAATGACGATAAAGTGGAAATTCTGGGAGTTATGGCCCGTCGGGGCATACCGGGCAATATCGACCAATTTTTCCAGAACTTCCCTGTCCACTTCTTTTTCGGCAAACACCCGGCAGCTTCTGCGGGAGCGGAGAAAGGCGGCCAGGGTTTCGGGAGTTACCTCCAGATCTTCTTGAAGCTCCGGAAACTCCCGTTGATTCATCCCCTCAATGGTTATGGCTTCTACCGGGCAGAGGGCCAAGCAGTGCCCGCAGAGCGTACAATATTCCTCATCAACGACCCGGATCCCTTGGCCATCCGTAAGGAGTATGGAAGGGCAGGTCAGGGTGCAATCCCCGCAGGAAATACATTTCTGGCTATCTATTTCAATTTTCCCCATGCCCTTCCTTTACTTGATAAGATTTTTGGCAATCCCTTCCTGAATTTTCTTAGAATATGCCTCATCTCCAAAGATCCCTATGCGTACTCTCGCCATGGTGACATCCTTGGCCAAAGCCTCCAGGGCGATCTGAAAATCCTTTCCCTCTTCGGTCACTCCCTTGATCACCCGGTTCTGATCCAGATTGTCAATGGCTTTCTCCGTAGCCTTCATCTTCAACTCTTCCACCGCTGCTAGAGAGGCATTCCAGGCTTTTTCCATTGGAGCAGCATAGGCTTGCTTAAGATCGCCGCGGATATATTCAGCGGCCCCTATGCCCACTCCGACTCCAGCTCCGGCGGCAAAGAATACCGCGCAACCAGTATTCCCTATTAACATGGAAGCCATCAAAACTAATCCCAATCCTTTCTTCAAATAATTCATCCCGCCCTCCTTTGTAATTGCCTACAAGTTAAGTGAACTAAAGTGCCTAAAGTTAAAAAAGGAAATTCCTATACAATAAATTTATGGGTCTTCTCCCAATCGAGTGGGTAAATTTTGATAGAAAATGGGA
>JASEHN010000565.1 GCA_030018715.1 Thermodesulfobacteriota bacterium
TCATTTCTTCTTTAAGCATCTTGGGCATCCAGACCAATCGTTTGATGCCCCCCTCGGCCATGATATATTTTTTGCTGCAAATGTAGTGCTTGCTGTGGCCCACAAAGCCAGGGGTCACCGCTCCGCCGCCCACCGAGCCGGCCAGGGTGGTAAATTTCATCCCGCAGGGGGACATGCCGGTAAAATCCCGGTTGACCACCATAATCCCGTTGCACATGGGCAGTACGGCGGCAATGCATTCAAAACAGCCGCAGGAAGTCATGGGATCCACCATGATGCTGTAGGCATTGTATTTCTCCAACTTCTGGCGAGAGGCCTTGAAGACAAACTCATTGACCCCGTTCCATTGCCCCAGGACCGGGTCGATAACCTCTTTCTTGGGCACGGGCTGGTTGGGCCCGGTAGGGTTGATCTCAAAAGAGGCTTTGCCGTCCAGCCAGTTGTAGGCTCCGCAGAGGCCGGTTCGCTCCGGGGTAATGATGCAAACATGGGTGGGAGCGAAAGATTGGCAGAGGGTGCAGGAGTAGAAAGTCTCTTCCGACTCGTCGGTCATCCCTTCGACGCGGGCATCCCGCTTCTGGTAAACCTTGCGGGCTTTCTCCAGAATCTCCTTCACTTTCTTCTCCTCGGTGTAGATCTTCACCTGCACCTTGTCGAAGATCGAGCCGAAATCCTGGTGGTATTTGGCATGGATGATATCCCCTATGTGTCTTAGGGTAAATCCTTTGTCAACGGCCGCCTTGCTGATGCGCACCCAGGCGATGTCCCTCTGTCCGATATGCATGAGGCCCTGGGCGTAGTTGATCAGGTGGTGAATCTGCCGCTCCAGGATGGGTTCGAAGTCTTCCTGCATTTTTCGGCCCGCTACTTCGGCCACGATGGCCAGTGGAAGTTGTGCGGGTGGTTTGATGTCTTTGATATCCGGGCCGATGACTTCTACTTTTCCGTCCTCGACTTCGTTCATATCCTTGGTCGTGGTCCATTCCACGGTGGTCGACCTTCCGCCGCCGCACTCTAAGTAAATATCTTCTCCCCGGACGCGCTCGCCTTCGAAAGCCGGGCCATAAGCCACGGGAACGTTCACCGAGGAGACAGCCACCTTAAGACCCCGGGTCTCAATGGATCTCTGAGGCATATCCTTGTGCGCCACATTGGCCACCACGTGCTCGTAGGTGCAAACCCCGGTGGGTAAAATCTCGGGGATGTCCGTGTCCGCAATGGTGGGGAATCCCCAGTTTACGCAGCCGGCGGCATTGGCCGCCCACTCGGCATTGACTTCCCCCAGGGCATTGACAAAGGCGAAGATGCGGTCTTTGTTGTACAAGAGCATCTTCCGGTAATCTCCAGGTTTAACTCCTCCGAAAGCCATGGCCGCCCGGTTGGCAAAACCCAAGGCGAATACAGCCGCGGAGATGTCCGGACCAAAAGGAACCAGGCGCGTATTCCAGCCGATCTGCACGCCGGCCTGCAAGAGCTGTTCGGAAAAAGTGGTCCCGTTCTGGTTAGCCGCCATAAATACGTAGAGGTTCCTCTTCTGGTATTCTTCGGCAATCCATTTGGCCGTTTCGGGATCAGGAGCGGCCCCGACAATAGCGGCAAAGCCGGGAGCGGACCCATCTACAAACTGAATTCCCCTTTTGCGGAAGACCGTATCTTCGGCTGCTCCCAGCCAGATTTTTCCTGCGGCCTCATCGATATCCTCGCTCACTAAGTAGAAGTTAGGGTCTTCCACATAACGAATGGCCTCGACGATCTCCTCAGCCAGGATCGCGGCCATTCCGGCATCCAGAAGAGGTCCCAGAAAAGGCAGGTGATGGACGTTTTTGACGTGGGCCGGTAAGAGTTTTCTAATGATCTCCAGGGGTTTCTTGGCATCCCCCAGGGTTTTTACCGGAATCCCCAGGATGGAGTAAATAATCGGCAGATAATAAGCGGTGTTGGGAAACTCCAACTTCTTATCCGGGCCATACTTTTCCAGGGCTTTTTTATAGGTTCCTTCGGCTTTGGAAACAATATTGTAAGCGCCCTGTATGGCGGCAAAAGCAACTAATTTGGACATGGATAATCCTCCTTTTATGAATCGTGGTTGAACGTTTTCACTTAAACTGCCGCCAGCTTCTGCCGGTCAGCCATATCCATGAGCACGCGCTCCCGAGCCTTATCGATTCCCAGAGCCTTACGCTTCAGGTCGATGTGGGCAATCATCCTGCGGGCCATCTCGTGTGGGTCCTCTACCATATCCCATTTGCCCCCCACGATCTTCTCCAGACCTTTGAGGAGATACTCTTTGAATACGGGCGCCCCATCCAAAGGAACGCTGATGCCACCGAAGATAGTATAAACCCCGGTAGCCACAAAATACTGCCCGATGGCCACGGCTTTTTCGCTCATCCATTCCGGGGCGCACCCGGCAGCCGGCAGATCGCTAATATCTTTTCCCAGTCCTCCGGCCTTGACCACTTCGGCGGCGGCCATGAGGATGCGGCTGTTATCCACGCAAGCCCCCATATGCAGGACAGGTGGAATTCCAACCGTCTCGCAAACCTCGGCCAAGCCGGGACCGCAATAAATCCTGGCTGCTTCCGGAACCAGCAGACCAGCTTTCCCGCAGGCCATGGCGTCGCAGCCTGTGGTCAGGACAATGACATCATTTTTCAAGAGCTCCTTGACCAGGATCAAGTGGGCGTTATCGTGCATGCACCGGGCGTTGTTGCATCCCACCACCCCGGCAATCCCCCGGATGCGGCCGTTGATGATATTCTCATTCAGA
>JASEHN010000566.1 GCA_030018715.1 Thermodesulfobacteriota bacterium
ATCTGCTTCCGCAGCGCGAACGAGCCACTTGCGGGTAATGGGGGCCTGCCAGAACCCGCCGTACCCGCCCATGCCGCCCCAGTGGATGGGCTTTTCGGTTTCAATATCCAGATAAAGACCTTGGAATCGGCCAGTAATGACCACGGCGTCAGCTCCGCCGGCAATCATACGCCGGGCAATCTGGATGGGATCCGTCCCTTCGCCGACCACTTTGCCGATAATGGGTAGAGAAGTCCGTTTACGCACCAGTTGCAAAATGGAGTAACAGATTTCAGGGTCGCGGCCAGCGACCATTCCGGTTGGCTGCCCTTTCTCCACGTGGGGACATTGCAGGTTTAGCTCGATCATATCAGCCCCGTTCTCCGTGACCAGGTCGGTAAGTCTGGACCAGGTCCCCGGATCTGTCCCGGCAATGGAGGCGATTACCCGCACGTCGAAATCATGGGCTTCCTTAGCATACTCCTTCATCTTCTTGACATATTCATCTGGTGGTGTCGGGTTAAGACGTTCGGTGGAGTAAAGGGAAAAATAACCACCGTTATCGATGGCTCCGGGGTGCTCGATATGCCAGCGGGGCCGGGGTTGTTTTTGCAGCCATTCGGTATAACAGATGGTCTTGGTGACAAAAGCAGCGGCTTCGCTGCGGATGCACTTCTTGACCATGGAAGGGCCGTATGTTGGCGTGCCGGAGGCGATGATCAGAGGATTTTTAAGGAGAACATCTTTGATTTTTATTTTTAGGTCAGGCATCGACTTGAAAACCCTTTCTTATTTTGCGGCTTTTTTTATAACATAATTCATTCCTAAAAACCAGAAGGAGGAAAATTCGAAGTGCGGAATAATGTGAATTGCAGTGTCTGCCCGTCCATGGGATAATAATTCGTTAAGTTAAGTGACTAAAGTGCCTAAAGTGAACTAAAGTGCCTAAAGTAATTTAAGGAAAGGAAAACAGGATGGCCAAAAAGAAAGAATGGAAAACGCAGAAATATTACCACGGCCCGGCCGGAGCCCATCGTCGCGCGGTTTACAAAGCCATGGGCTATACCACCGATGACCTGAGCCGGCCTTTGATCGCCATCGTGAACACCTGGGGAGAAATTTGCCCGGGCCATTACCACCTGGATCATTTAACCCGCACCGTGCGCGACGGCATCTGGAAGAAAGGCGGTACCCCCCTGGAATTCACGGCCATTTCTCAGTGCCCCACAGCCAGCCTGGGAGAGCCCATGATGCGCTACGACTTGCCGACGCGGGACCTTTTGGCTTTTGACATCGAAGCCATCATCGAACAGCAGATCTTCGACGGAATGGTCATCCTGGTCTCCTGCGACAAGGTCGTACCCGGCGCCCTGCTGGCCGCTGCCCGCTTAAACCTCCCTTCCCTTATTCTGCCTGGCGGATGTATGGAAGTCGGCTCCTGTGAAGGCGAGCAGGTTTCCCTCTCGGACCTGGATGAGGTCATCTTTGGCGCCCTTCCGGCCGGAAAGGCCGACCTGAGAAAAATTGAACTTCTGGAGGATGCGGTCTGTCCTTCAGCGGGGGCTTGCCCGATTATGGGCACGGCCAATACCATGCAGTGCCTGGCTGAGGCCGTCGGTTTGACTCTTCCATTCGCCGCCACTGCCCGGGCCGTATCAGCGGAAAGGTTGCGCCTGGGAAAAGCTTCAGGGGAGGCCATTGTCAAAATGGTCTTGCGGGGCGAGACGGCCCGTTCCATCCTCAGCGCCAAAAATTTAGAAAACATGCTGCGGGTCTGCATGGCCCTCGGGGGATCAACCAACGGCATCCTGCATGTTCTGGCTCTGGCACGGGAGCTTGGCCTGGAGAGGGAAATAAATATCGAAAAAGTAGATCACTTCAGCCGCACCACCCCTGGCCTTGCCGACGTGCGCCCTGTGGGAAAATATTTTCTTCCTGATTTTCATGAGGATGGCGGAGTCCCGGCGATAATGGCCGAGTTGAAGCCTTTTTTGCACTTGAAGGCCAAAGGCGCAGATGGAAGGTTGGCTGCCGACTGGGTAAAGTTGGGAAAGAAATGTTTGCAGAAGGGCCGGCGGACAATCCGTACTCTGGATGAACCGCTGGTTGCTCACGGTGGGATTGCCGTGCTCAAAGGGAATCTGGCCCCCATCAGTTCTTTGGCCCGGATGCTGAACAATACCATTCCGTCCCATCGCGGGCCGGCGCGCTGCTTCAACTCCCAGGAAGAGGCTGTGGCTGCTTTGAAAAAGGGGAAGGTCAAGGAGGGAGAAGTAATCGTGGTGCGCTATGCCGGGCCGCGGGGAGCTCCGGGAATGCCGGATATTTACGCCGTCCTGGCGACTGTAGTGGGCATGGGTCTCGAAGGCCAGCTGGCGGTGGTAACCGACGGGCGCTTCTCCGGGTTTGCCCGGGGACTGGGGGTTTGCCAGGTTTCACCCGAAGCCGCGGTGGGCGGTTCGTTAGCTTTGTTGAAAGATGGGGATGTCATTTCGATCAACCTGCCAGACCATTCGCTCAATGCGGAAATTCCTGATGAGGAATGGAAATTGCGCCGAGAAAAATGGCGCCTGCCGCAGATGAAAAACGCTCCCGGCATCCTGGGCCTTTTTGCGGTCAACGCCGAACAGGCCCATCAGGGAGCCCGGCTGGTGGCTCATCCGGCGCCATGGGATAAAATATAAGGATCATCTCCAAATTAGTTGAGGGCCAAAGAGCTGGCATTTTTAAAATGAGCAGTGATTTCAGGGTCCCGGAAGGAAAGTCAGCTTGCTTGCAATCATGAGGCAC
>JASEHN010000567.1 GCA_030018715.1 Thermodesulfobacteriota bacterium
CTGACTAATAACACTCAACACTTTTTTTATGAGTTCCAATTGGGTCGAAGAGCTTCAGCAGGCCCGCAAGGATAAATTGATCGGGAGGGAGATTCTTTTTTTCGACCGGGTTGATTCCACCAACCGTGTGGCCCGCGATCAAGCCTTTCAAGGAGCAAAGGAAGGAATGATCATATTGGCCGAGTCCCAATCGCAAGGAAAGGGCCGCCTGGGACGGGCCTGGGAATCCCCAGCCGGGGTCAATTTATATATTTCCGTTATCCTGAAGCCATCCATTCCTCCGGAAATTGCGCCAAAGATTACTCTTCTAACAGGCGTGGCCATAGCCAATGCTCTGGCCAGAGCTACTGGCCTTAACGCACTTATCAAGTGGCCCAACGATGTCTTCATCCACGGGAAGAAAGTGGCCGGCATCCTCTCGGAGATGGAGGCCGAAGGCCCAAAGATCAGCTTTGTCATCCTGGGAATGGGGATAAACGTGAACTGGTCGCTTAAAGAGATCCCCCAAAATTTTCGGGAGACAGCCACCTCGCTTAAGGCAGAGGCGGGAAGGGAATTTTCCCGGGCGGAAGTCGCGGGGGAGATCTGCGAAGAATTGGAGCGGGGATATGCCCTTTTCCTGAAGGAAGGCTTTACGCTAAGGATGCGGGAAGAGTGGAACCGGTTATCATGGATTAACCAAAAATGGGTTACTATCACAAGCATGGATAAAAAATATGAAGGCCAGGTACAGGGGCTGGATACGGACGGCGCTCTTCTGTTGTTAGACCGGGAAGGGAAGACCCAGCGAATTATTGCCGGGGATGTCAGTTTACGCCTGTAAGGAGCGAACTATGCTTTTAGTCATCGACGTAGGCAACACGAACATTGTCCTGGGGATCTTCGATGGAGAGCGCCTGGTGGACAACTGGCGCATCTGGACAGAACGCGATCGCACAAGCGACGAGTACGGAATACTGATGCACAACCTCTTTTCCTCCCGCCCCGTTCCTATTGGAGAAATCGAGGCCATAGCTGTCTCCTGTGTTGTTCCCCCCATGTTGAACATGCTCTTGGAGCTCTCGAAAAAATATTTTAAAAAGGAACCGCTGATCGTCGAATTCGGGGTGAATACGGGGATGCCGGTCTTGACCGACAATCCGATGGAGGTGGGGGCAGACCGGATCGTGAATGCCGTCGCCGCCTACCATAAGCACAGGCGAAGCCTGATCGTCGTGGATTTTGGGACAGCCACCACGTTTGACTATATTTCCCCCGCTGGTGAATACAGGGGTGGAGCCATTGCCCCCGGTCTGGGAATCGCCAGTGAAGCCCTCTTCATGCGAGCTTCGAAGCTTCCCCGGGTGGAGCTGGTTAAACCCAAAAACGTTGTGGGGAAAAACACCGTCCATTCCATGCAGGCCGGGATTGTCTTCGGCTACGTGGGCCTGGTAGATGAGATCGTCCGGCGAATGAAAGAGGAAGTCGGTTCCAACCCGAAGGTAATCGCTACGGGCGGGCTGGCAACCCTGATCGCGGCGGAATCGAAAAGCATCGAAGAAGTGGACGAATTTTTGACTCTGGAAGGGTTGCGTTTGATCTACGAACGCAACAGAAAGAGGTAAAATTTGCATGTCTGAAAAATTTTTGATTAACCCTTTCCGGGAAGAGCATGAACTCTTTCGCCGGCAATGTCGCAGGTTCGTGGAGAAAGAATTGGCCCCACACGCCATGGAGTGGGAGGAGAAGAAAGATTTTCCCAACGAAATCTTCCGCAGTGTAGGAGAGATGGGATACCACGGAATCCTCATTCCCGAGGAATACGGAGGATCAGGGGGGGATTACCTGATGGCCACAGTCTGGTGCGAGGAGATGACCCGTATTGGCTCCGGGGGGGTGAGCGCAGGTTTAGGAATGCATGCTCTTATCGTTTTGCCAGCCATGGCCAGGTTCGGGAACGAAGAGCAGAAAAAACGCTTCCTGGCCCCGGGAGTGCGCGGAGAAAAGATTGGGGCTCTGGGATTAACGGAGCCTGTGGCGGGTTCAGACCTGGCCAACATCCGCTCTACTGCCAGGCGGGAAGGGGATCATTATATCCTCAACGGTTCCAAGACCTTCATAACTAATGGAAGCCGGGCTGATTTTGTCCTTGTCCTCTGCAAGACCGACCCGGGCGCAGGATACAAAGGTTTTTCCACGTTGATCGTCGAGAAAGGAATGACGGGATTTTTGCAGGGAAGGCCTCTGGAAAAATTAGGCTGGCATGCCGGGGATACGGCTGAGCTAACTTTTGAGAACGTGGCCGTTCCTATAGCCAACCGCTTAAGTGAAGAAGGAATGGGTTTTTATAATGCTATGGCCAACCTGGAGTGGGAAAGGTTGATGATGGCTCTGGGCACGGTTTACGGCGCCCAACTGGCCTTCGAAAAAACGAAAAGCTACATTTTGCAGCGGGAAGCCTTTGGCCGTCCTATTGGAAAATTCCAGGTCAACCGGCATAAGATGGTGGACATGGCCGTTGAGATCGAAGCCGCCCGGCAGTTGAATTATCATGCCCTGAGAAAACTGGTTAATGGGGAAGAGTGCGCGCGCGAGGTATCCATGGCCAAGATTTTTTCCTCAAAGATGGGGGATTACGTGGCCACAACCTGCCTCCAGCTTCACGGGGGCTACGGCTACATGCGCGAATATGGAATCGAGCGTTTCTTCCGCGATGTGCGCATTAACGCCATCGGCGGAGGAACTTCGGAAATTTTAAAAGAGATTGTTGGGAGGATGATGGGACT
>JASEHN010000568.1 GCA_030018715.1 Thermodesulfobacteriota bacterium
CAAAGGCGATCATTGAGGTTATGGTTACCGCTGTCCACATGCTCTCCTTAAGCGCCCGAAAGGTCATTCGGCGATAAAAAAGGGCGAGAACTATGCTTAGGAGCGCGCCTAAAGACGCGGCCTCCGTAGGGGTCATAATCCCCCCGAAAATTGTGCCCAGTACGAAGGCAATGACTCCTAAAAATGGCAGTAAATCCAAAAAGGCCCTTAGTTTTTCGCTTGGAGCGAATTTGGCTGTCGTTGGCGCCAGATTGGGGTTGCGTCTCACCATAATTATCACGGTGAGCATGAAGAGTATGGTCAGGATTGCTCCGGGGATCACCCCGCCGGCGAAGAGTCGGGCCACGGAGACATCCTGCCAGCCACCGTAGACAATCATGATGAGGCTGGGGGGAATCAGAACGCTTAACGTCCCGGAAATGGCGATGGCGCCGAGGGACAGTTTGGCATTATAGCCCGCCTTTTCCATCTCCGGGAAGCAAATCTTGCCAAAAGTGGCTACCGCCGCCAGGCTGGAGCCTGATATCGCTCCGAAGATCGCATTGGCGCCGATGACGGCTGAGGCAAGGCTCCCGGGTAGGTTCCCGAACATTTTTTCGGCTCCCCGGAAGAGGGAGCCGATAATTCCCGTGTTGGCATATACCGCCCCCATAAAGACAAAGAGAGGGATGGCCGTAAAGGTGAAGGAATTCATAATTTCGAAGGCGGCGCGGGCAAAATAGTCCAGGGGCTGGTTTACGAAAAGAAGGAGCCCCAGCCCGGCCATGATTCCCATGGCCGGGGCGATCTCAATCCCAAAAACCAAAAGAAAAATCAGTCCGCCCAGAAGGACGAAGGACATAAACTCCAGACTCACGTGCGGATCTCCTCCACATTTTCACCTGCGCGGATCCTGACGATGGCCCGGGCGATCTCGACAGCCAACTGAAGAGTTAGCAGGATAAAGCCGATGAATACCGTCAATTGTGGCCAAAACAAAGGGACGGTAAGCCAGGTGGACGACTTCAGGTTGATTTTGAGCGCATACATGATCATGACGTAGCCGGCATGGCTGATCCCGATGAGGAACATCAAGATCATGATCAAGGCTATTAACCGTACCCAGCTTGCTACTTTAGGCGGGAGATGGCTCACCAGCAGGCTGATTCGTACATGCCCTCCTTGCCTCCAGGTATAAGCCAAGCCGAGGTAAGAGAGGGCCACGAGCAGGTAAGCGCTGAACTCATCGGCTATGATAAGTGGCTGGCCCAGTATATACCTCATGAATACCTCCACGGCAACGAGGATCAGCATAAGCGGCACCAGCCACCCGGAGAAGTGGCCGCCAATATCAGCTGTTCTCTCTATGATGGAACTTATTCGGCTCATAGTCAAAAACTTTACCCTGCAGGGACGCTATTTCTTGAGCATAATCTTGGCGCCACCGGCATATTCGCCAGCGATAGCTAAAACCTCCTTTCCATGCGGACCGGCACGTTTAAGCCACTCATCGATGACGGGTCTTACGAGTTCTGTCGCCTTGTTAATTTCAGCCGGATCCGGCTGAATGACTTTCAGCCGACTGACTTTTACGCCGATATCTGCCTGCATTTCATCAACCTTAGCCGCATACATGGCTTGTCCCTGCATCTCTCTGCCGGTTTCCAGAAGAATCTTTTGCAGGTCAGGCGGTAAGGCGTCAAATTTGGCTTTGTTAACGATCAGCATACCGCTGAATACCGATTGTACCTTCCAGTAGTTTACATGGGTGCACACATCCGGAAGCCCGAAGCCCAGTCCCCAGCCGCGGGAGGTCTGGATGGCATCCACCGTTCCCCTTTTCACGGCTTCAAAGATTTCTGCGGTGGGGATGGACAAGGGTGAGGCACCCATAAGCTTCAGGGCAAGGGTTGGTATTAAACCGGCCGTTCTGATTTTCATCCCCTTAAAATCAGGCAGGGTGGCAAGTGACTTCCTGGCGAATATGCCATCAAGAGCTTCAACACAAATGTCAGCGATTTTTACCAGCCCTTTCTCGCCGTAGGTCTTCTTGTCTATCTCCACCATCCTGGGGTCATTCACAAAGGCCTCATATTCAAAGATATTGTCCCATAAGAAGGGGAGGCATACATCCCAGAGAGGGAAGGTGCCGGCAAGCCAGGGAGTCCTCTCCCAGCCCACATCCGCCCGTCCGGCAATTACAGCGTGGATCACTTCATTAGGTGGAAACAGCCCTACCTTGGTGTCAAGGACAAGCCGTCCTCCAGACCTTGTCTCCAGTAGCTTTTGGAAGCGTGGATAGGGATGAAATGACCAGGAGTTGGAGGCGTGTCCGGGGTTGGTGGCTAATATCCAGGTAGTCTTTGCCTCGGGTTTCGGGGCTGGTGTTTGGGCTGTTGCCGTGACGGCAAAGGCCAGCAGCATTGATCCCAAAAAGGTCAGGATTAAGCTGAGCCTGCCAATAATAACCCAAAATTTCTTTCTTTTCATTTCAACTTCACCTCCTGATATAGTATTCTTGATGTCCCTAAAATACCTTTTTCTACTTTCCCGAATTCCCCCCCCTTTCTAAAAAATGGTTAGGATGTTGATGTTAAGGAGTTGACATTTCTCCGGGAATTTCTCCCGGCAACACAATTGGATGAAAGTATATTAATTCTTCCGGCCTTTGTCAAGTATATTGCGCTCAAACAGACGACTGTTCTTTAACCATCTTTAACCTGACTTTCGCCAGTTTATGAAAATACATTGTCATTACAATGGAATATACCCTG
>JASEHN010000569.1 GCA_030018715.1 Thermodesulfobacteriota bacterium
GCAAAGAGGGGTGGGGGGGATTTGGAAGAAATTTTCTAAATATGTTCGATAAAATCATTGCCGAGATCATTCAAGAGAAAAAAAGACTTTCTCCCGAAGCTGTGGCTGGCCTTTTAAACGGCCAGAAGGGGAAGACTCTGGCAGTCCTTGCGGTTGAAAAAGGATTGCTGACAGAAGAAGAGCTCCTGACCAGCCTGAGCTTAAGAATGCGCCTTCCATACATAAAAAACTTAGAAGAGGAAGGGTTAGACTCCTCGCTGGTTTCCAGGGTGCCGATTGCCTTTTCCAGGAAGCATAGAGTTGTTCCCGTAAAGATGGAAGATGGCGTTCTGATAGTGGCCACTCCTGACCCTTTGAATTACGAACCCCTGGATGATCTGCGGTTAATTCTCGGGTGCCGGGAAGTTCGGGCAGTCCTTTGCAGTGAACGTGAAATCCTGCGGGCGATCAACCGTTTTTATGAACAAAGCGCGGATACTCCGGAAGAGATGATCCAGTCCATGGATACGGAGAGCAGAGACCGTATCCTTCATGAGCTGGAAGAGATCAAGGACCTCCTGGATGTAAGCGATGAGGCCCCGGTGATTAAATTAGTGAACTTAATTCTCTTTCAGGCAGTGAAGGAAAGAGCCAGCGACATCCATATTGAGCCCTTCCAGAAAGAATTGAAAGTCCGGTACCGCATTGATGGGATTCTCTATCACCGGCTCGACCCCCCGAAGCGATACCAGCCCGCCATTGTTTCACGCCTGAAGGTCATGGCCAAACTGGACATCGCCGAAAAGCGCCTGCCCCAGGACGGCCGGATTCCCATCAAGATCGCCGATAAAGACATCGATATCCGGGTCTCCATCGTTCCCACAACTTTCGGGGAAAGGGTGGTGCTGCGTCTGCTGGATAAGAGCAGCGTTCTCTTCGGTATGGAGGAAATCGGGCTGGGATCGGATCAGCTCCAGGTTTTACTGGAGTTAATCCACCGCTCCAATGGCATCCTGCTGGTCACCGGGCCTACGGGCTGTGGCAAGACGACCACCCTTTATGCGGCCCTGAGCCGGATAAATTCCCCGGACAAGAACATCATCACCATCGAGGACCCGGTGGAATACCAACTGGGGGGAATCGGCCAGATTCAGGTCAACCCAAAGATCGGTCTCACCTTTGCCCAGGGGCTGCGCTCGGTCCTGCGCCATGATCCCGATGTGATCCTGGTTGGAGAGATCCGGGATACCGAAACAGCCGAGATCGCCATCCAGGCAGCCCTGACCGGGCATCTGGTCTTCAGCACGCTGCATACGAACGATGCGGCCAGCGCTGCCACCCGTCTTGTGGACATGGGGGTGGAGCCATTTCTGATCGCCTCCGTGGTGCGGGCCATCGTGGCCCAGCGCTTAATCCGGGTCATCTGCCCTGAATGCAAAGAAGGGTATATACCAGAGACTGAGGCATTGGCCGAAATAGGGATTACTCCGGGGCAATTAGCGGAGGGCCGGGTTTATCGGGGGAAAGGGTGCCCGGCGTGTTCTAACACGGGATACCGGGGCCGGACCGGGACCTACGAGATGTTGATCATGTCAGAGGCCATCCGCCAGCTAATCATGAAGAAGTCCGACTCGGCCACCGTCGGACGCAAAGCGGTTGAGGAAGGAATGAAAACTCTGCGGGAAGACGGAGCCCGGAAAGTAATAAGCGGAATAACCACCCTGGAAGAAGTGGTGCGGGTTACCCAGGAATAAGAAAGGCCGCAAGGCGCAAGGCGCGCCTTGCGCCTTGCGAATCTCTTTGAAGGAGAACATTCATTGCCCATCTTCGAATATGAGGCTTTGAACAGCGCGGGAAAAGCCATTAGAGGGATCATCGATGCTGAGAGCGCCCGCACGGCCCGGACGAAACTCAGGGGGCAGGGATTTTTTCCTACGCAGATTCGGGAAGAAGCAACGGCTGCGAGCGAGCAAGCTACCCCCATCTTTTCTTTCCTTTTCAGACAAGTAAAAGCGAAGGATCTTGCCCTGGCCTTAAGGCAGTTGGCTACGCTCATGGAAGCCGGCATTCCTTTGACTTCCTCCCTTTCAGCCTTGATCGAGCAATCAAGTCATCCCGAGCTTAAAAAAACCTTTACCCAGATCCGGGAGCGCGTCAGGGAAGGAAGCAGTTTCGCTGACTCCCTCTCCCTTCATCCCCGGGTGTTTTCAACTCTGTTCATTGGAATGGTCCGGGCCGGGGAAGCAAGCGGCACATTGGATCTTACCCTATCCAGGTGGGCGGATTTCAGTGAACATCAAGTTGCCCTGCGCCAGAGAATCCGCACAGCCATGACTTACCCGATCTTCATTTTTATCATCGGCCTTGGCGTCCTGTTTTTCCTGATGGCCTTCGTGGTTCCCACCGTAACCAAAATATTTTCGGATGTAGGGCAGTCTCTTCCATTGCCCACCATGATCCTTATAACTGTGAGTGGTCTTTTAAATCGCTTCTGGTGGGCTTTTTTAGGCGGTTTGGTCATTCTGGGCTTCTGGCTGAGAAGTTCCCTACGAAGTGAATCGGGGGCTCTAATTTGGGACCGCCTGAAGATGAAATTCCCTCTGGCCGGAGTCCTTTACCGCAAGCTGGCCATTTCCCGCTGGTCCCGGACAATGGGAACGCTATTAAACGGGGGATTACCTATGCTCCTGGCCCTGGAGATTTCTCAGGGTGTGGTGGGAAACCGGATGCTAACGAAAGCGCTAATTAGGGCCCGGGAAAAAATCCGGGAAGG
>JASEHN010000570.1 GCA_030018715.1 Thermodesulfobacteriota bacterium
GACCGAACGTGGCCTCGCGGATTATCTTGCGCATACTAAAAGTGGCAACCTTATTCCACGGACAAACAACATCGCATAATCCGCATTGAAAGCATGATTTGAAGGCGTCTCCACCGTGCGCTTTTATGACATCTATGATCTCTTTGTAGGGGGCTACAGTCTCCACGGTCGTTTAAATCCTCTTCTTTCGCCTTACTGTTTCAGCCCTTCCTGGACATGCGGGCGACGGTATCCATTATCTTCTGCAAACCATATTTGTTCGCCAATGATTCCAATCCTGTCTCCATCTCCCCCTTCGTCTCTTCTTCTTCCACTTCCTCTTCCCTTTCTTCGTAAGTCAGGGCGTCATTAAGGCACCACTGAACACACAAGGGCTCTTCCTGTGGCGGGTCGTCTTCACACATATCGCATTTTAGAGGAAGACCGGAATCGGGTTCTTTGAAAAGGTCCCTGGAGGGGCAGGAAGCCCGGCAGAAGCCGCACTCGTCGTATTGCTTGCCGTCAATCACGTATTTGTCTCTGCCCGTACATTCGGCTGCGGTGTACTCGCCCGCGTAAACAGGAAGATATACGTCTCTCAGGGGATCACGAATTACCCGAATACGGGACCTCTCGGGATTATTGCTGCTATATTTTGGTTTAGCGTGAAAGGCGGAGCAGATCATCTCGCAGGCCCGGCAACCATTGCATTTATCAAGATCGATCTTGATTGCCTTGATTTTCTTCTTAACTTTGCCCATGTTTTATAATCCCTCTCTGTTCAAAGTCTTCCGCAACGTAAGCCAACTCCAATTCCTGTAAAGAGTCTTTTGTAGGAATCCCCCGATTATCCCACCCCTTGAATTTGTAATACTCATCCAGGAGCTTGGCTTCAAGCTCGGGAAATCTTTTTTTCCAATGGTCTTCAGGCGGCTTCTCATCCGCTCTCCTCATGCCTCTTCTTATATTAACGGCCCTAACTAAGTTTCGGTTCCTCTTGGCCGCTTGCGTGAGTTTAGCTTCATCCATCTCAATCCCGGCGCCTGATGAGATAAATTTCGGGAAATTGTGCATATGATACGGCGGCTTCAGGTGAAATGACGACAAACCGGCGCACATCCCGAGGGCATCATCGATGTAGTGCATCCTCTCTTGCCAGTCGACAATTTCACAAGTTGCTTCAACGGTCGGGTAATAGGGGTTTGAGTTTTCTCCGCGATGTTCCCAGTCCAAAAAATATTGCTTAAACTTTTCATCAGGAACCTGGAACCAATCCTTAACAAACGCCTCTCTCTCCTCTCTCGTATTAAACGGCGCCTGGGGGAACTGCCCTTCTATCTGGGTAATGTTTATCTTTTCGCCCGTACAATACATGAGAAAATAAACGGGATTAAGCATTGATAGCTTGAGAGGCAGCTGCTCATGTTTCTTAATGTTATTATGAGCATATGACTCTGCGCCCTTGCCAATCTGCTGGGCCGCCCAATGAGTGCCATTGGCCAAAACATCGCCTATCCCTTCCCGCCGGACAATTCTGTCCAGTAACCAGTAAAATCTCCCCTCGTTATCGGCCGGCATTCCCGGCAGGTCATCGTCCGTTAAAATGCCGTTTTCGTAAAGCTCAAGGGCGAAGGCCATAACTTGCGGGGTTGAGTATCCGTCCACTCCATATTCTGTAGCCCGTCCGGCGATTTTAAAACCAAAATCCAGGTCTGAAAAGGCCGCCATGGTATAGGTAAGTTTCGAGAAGCATTTCATCATGTAGGTGGGAAGTCCCGGGACGGAAATTGTTGCCCCGCATTTCAACGGACAATTATAACAGCTTATCAGCCTTGTCCGCATACTTTCCATCGTCTCCGTCCATTTCGTATGGATATCCTCGTTCCAATAATCTTTTATTCGGGTGCGGGAATTTCCCCACATGAAATTCTCAGTGTGCCACTGCTCGTCATGGATTGCCATCTCTTGCGGCGACCCAAGCCTGGCCAGAATGGGTATTACCCCCGGGATTGGATTTTTTTCCCGGAATTTTATGTATTCCAATACTTCGTGGCAAAGCTCCAGGTATTGGGCCGGTCGGGCAATATTGATGTCCTTTGTTCCCCGCACAGCGATCGCCTTTAATCCTTTGTCTCCCATAACGGCGCCTATTCCCTGTCGGCTGGCGCTGGACCTGCCCTGCTCGATCGAAGCAAAATAGACCCTGTTTTCACCGGCCAGGCCGATAGCGGCCACCTGGGCTTTGGGCTCCTTCAACTCCTGCCGGATAATTTCCTGAGTTTCAACGGCCCCTTTACCATGCAAGTGAGCGGCATCACGTATTTCTACCTTGTCATTGTTTATCCACAAATAAACCAGCTTGGGGGACTTGCCGCGAATGATCACCTTGTCATAACCGGCATACTTCAATTCCGGCGCCCAAAATCCCCCCATCATGGAAAAAGCCATTAACTGTGTCTGAGGAGAAATGGTAGAAACAATGGTACGATTACAACCGGGAGCAGGTGTGCCGCATAAAAGACCAGTGCCAAATATCAGTAAATTATCGGGAGAAAAGGGCTCAGTTTCAGGGGGAACCCTATCCCATAATATCTTGGCGTTAGTGCCTAGACCCCCCAGATGAAGCTCGGTGTCTCTTGGGTCCGTGGCGACCCTCTCAATGCTTCCCCGGGATAGATCAATTTCCAGATTAAACCCTGTCTCTGCGTATCTCATTTTCTGGCCCCTCTAGTCTCCGCAGCCATGGTCTTCGGCCGTGCAGGTTGTTCATGTT
>JASEHN010000571.1 GCA_030018715.1 Thermodesulfobacteriota bacterium
TGGCCTCCAGGCCATGGGCGCCCTGGGCATTTACGGCGAACCTTTTTTCCTCCGACCTTGGTCACCCACCCGTGACTGAAGGGTTACTTGTGAGGTTCTTGCAAATGTCCCTTAATCCGTCATTCCGGAATAACGTTTATTGGTTTGGTTTAGCGAGGATTCTCACCTGACCGAGTGTTCCTGTTGGTCGTTGAACCGGAGGAGTGGTGAGGAATGGAACTGCGATAAGCAGATCTGCCTGCCGATCCGACCGGATGATCTTTTTGCGCGGCAGCGGGGCCGTTACGGGTCCGGGGGGGGTGTCGCTCTTCGCTGCTGCCGGCGGTGCTGCGTTTCACGGGGCGGACGGGCAAACTCGGTATCGCGGGCCGGCGCTGGCTTTTTATAATTGAACCCCTGCAGCAGGCGACGTTCCACCTTGGCACCGAGGACACGCTCGATGCTCTGCGCCATGGCCTCTTCTTCGCGGGTTATGAACGTAAAGGCATCGCCGGTCTTCTCCGCTCGGCCGGTGCGGCCGATCCGGTGCGTGTAGGAGTCAGTGGTATCGGGCATGTCGTAGTTGATGACGTGGGATATGCGGGAGACATCGATGCCGCGGGCGGCAATGTCGGTGGCTACGAGGACCTGAAACGAACCGTCACGAAATCCGTCGAGTGCCGCCTGGCGCTGGTTTTGCGACAGGTTCCCTTGCAGCGATGCGGCTCGATAACCGGCCCTTTCCAACTGCAGCCCTACGCGCTTGGCGCGGTGTTTGGTCCGCGTGAAGATCAGGACCGACTCCGCGTCGGTATGGCGCAGCAGTTCAAGGAGGAGCGGGGTTTTGAGATGCTGGGCGACCGGGTAGAGTGCGTGGGCGACCGTCCTGGCCGGCGCGGCGAAATCGACCTGCACCGTGACCGGGGTGCGCAAAATTTCGTGGGCGAGCCGCCGGATATCATCGGGCATGGTCGCCCCGAAGAGCAGGGTCTGCCGCTTGGCCGGCACGTGTTGGATGATCTTCCGGATATCAGGCAGGAAACCCATGTCGAACATCCGATCCGCTTCGTCCAATACGAGCACTTCCACACCCGACAGGTTGATCGTGCCCTGACGGATGTGGTCGAGCAAGCGGCCGGGACAGGCGACGACGATCTCGACCCCGGCGCGCAGTTTCTGGATCTGCGGGTTCATGCTCACTCCGCCGTAGATGGTGGTGCTGCGCCGTTTTGTATAGTGGCCGAGGGCGCGGATGGCATCGTGAATCTGCTCAGCCAGCTCACGCGTCGGGGCGACGACGAGGGCGCGGACACGGCCGACCGGTCCTTTGATCAAACGCTCCAGGATCGGTAGAACGAAGGCGGCTGTTTTGCCCGTTCCGGTCTGGGCCAGGCCCATGACGTCGTGTCCCTGGAGGACCGGCGGGATGGCCTGGCGCTGGATGGGGGTTGGTGTGTTATAGCCGAGTGCCTTGACGCCGGCCTCGAGCTGCGGATGGAGATGGAATGAAGTAAAACTCATATACCTTTCTTTCTGCAATGTGTGCCCCGAATTACGCCAGGGCCATCATCATTTCGACGAGGTGCCGCAGACTCGGCGTGCCCCGTGGCTATCAGCCTGCGTTGGATAATCACCCGGACGGAGTTGGTAAATGTTCGTCTTATCCAGGAGAACTAAAGTTTACGGCTAGCCCCTTACCCTTATAATGCGGGATGAATAGCGACCCCTGCCTCGCCCGAACCAGCGCGCGGCTGCCCGAACAGAAGGCAATCAGGACCTATTTACTGAAAGCTCGTCATCCGATCTGAATACGAGGATGGCCAATGAAAAGCCGCCCTCCAACAGGAAGGAGCCTTTCCCGGCTACTTACAGTTTGACAACATTGATCGCCCTGGGGCCTTTTGGGCCCGCTTCAGTATCAAAGCTGACCTTGTCGCCTTCGGCAAGGTTCTTAAAACCATCGCCTTGGATGGACGTATGGTGGACAAAAGCTTCACTTCCGTTGTCATTGGCAATAAAGCCAAATCCTTTGCTGCTGTTAAACCATTTTACAGTTCCTTGGGCCATTTCTTTTATCTCCTTATTCATAATATAAAATCTCAGAAGGTCTCACTAAAAAAAAGGCTACAAAGTCAAAAGTCTTTGTGGCCTCTATAATCGCAAAAACTTCTAAAATCCTGAATTAAGATTAGCATGTTTTCGATAAGTTCGTCAAGGAAAAAAATAGTTCTTCCGTAACCCTTCAGTGACGGGGGCCTATAGGAGGAAATCTCCCCGGGAAAGATTCTGTTGTTGGCCCGGGGGCCAGGCCGGTACGCGCTGGAAGCATCGGCCGGGATACCCCTGGTCAAGCTGAACCCTCTAAACTTCCGCAGCGGAAGGCGGGAGGCGTCATCCCCGCCCCATCCATGAAAAAATTAGCGCCTTATGGTTCCAAGCGGACTGGACTGGCTTCCGGGCCATGGGCGCCCTTGGCATTTACGCCGAACCTTTCCTCCTCCGACCTCGGTCACCAACTTCTCACTGAATGGTTACCTTCTTCCCCGTTTCTGCTCACGACTACCAATTCCTTTTTACACTTACAACAAACAACGTTGCCCTTTTCAAAAGGTTTTTTTTGAATGGCACAAAACAAAAAGCCAACCTCGTATTCATGGGGGGAGGGGTTGGCTTTTATGCTCTTATTAGTCAGTCCATAATTGTATAGACACTGGAGATTAAATCCCTCCTGCCCTCCCTTTAAAAAAGGGAGGAATTCCCCTCTTTG
>JASEHN010000572.1 GCA_030018715.1 Thermodesulfobacteriota bacterium
TAATTTTGGGCGCTTAACGCGTATTCTTTATTTATCCTTAATCAGCGTTTTTAAACTCTGTGATCTCTGTGCCCTCTGTGGCTAATTTATAACTTGTATTTATCACTACCCAGAATTCCATCATTCCATATAAGAGGTAGTTGACCATGTCCATCATCGATCTAAATGCACCAGGAAAAGAACTTTTGCTCATGGGCAATGAAGCCATTGCCAGAGGGGCTTTGGAAGCCGGGGTCAAGGTGTGCACCGCTTATCCCGGGACCCCTTCCACCGACATAATCGAAAATTTGGCCTCCGTCGCCAAATCCATGGGTCTTTACGTGGAATGGTCGATTAACGAAAAAGTCGCCCTGGAGGTTGCCTCAGCCGCTTCCTTTTCGGGATTGCGGTCGATTTGCGCGATGAAGCAGAACGGATTGAACGTCGCCTCCGATTATTTGCTGAGCCTAAATCTAATCGGCATTGAAGCAGGCCTTCTGCTGGTGACCTGCGACGATCCTTCGGCCCATTCCAGCAGCAACGAACAGGATTCCCGACCCTTTGCCAAATTGGCCGATCTTCCTCTTCTTGAGCCATCCACCTTTCAGGAAGCCAAAGAGATGACCAAATGGGCCTTTGCCCTCTCGGAAGAAATGGGTATTGTTTGTCTTATGAGAGGGGTCACCCGAACTTCTCACGCCCGGGGAAACGTAACCCTGGGGCCGCTTCCTCCCCCTGACGGGCGCAAGGCCTGGTTTGATAAAAGCCGGCAGAGAAATACAAATCCGATTTTCCAAAAACACGACCAGCTCCACCGCAACCTGATCCGTCTTGAGGAAATTTTTGCGGCCTCCCCCTTCAACCAATATATAGGTCCGGAGCGGCCCGATGTTCTCATCATTACCTGCGGGAGTGGATGGTTGTACAGCCAGGAAGCCGTGGAATTGCTCGGGCTGGAAGACGCGGTAGGAATTCTCAAGATCGGGACCACCTGGCCTCTGCCGACGAAGATCATTATCGAAAAGCTGGGCAAAACCGAAAAAGTTTTATTCATTGAAGAAGTGGATTCTTTTTTGGAGGGTAATGTCAAAGAGCTGGCAGCCGATTTCTCCGGGCAAATCGGCCCCAAGACTTTTTTCGGCAAAAGATCCCAGCATATTCCTTTTTTTGGCGAGATGAATGCGGATCGGGTCATCGATGCCTTAGGGAAGATCTTCGATATACGGTATCAAGCCCGAAGTCCGGAGTACGAAGCTCAGGCGGCCGAAGTAGCTGCGAAGATGCTTCCCAGCCGGGCTCTGGGGTTTTGTCCGGGCTGCTCCCACCGGGCTTCTTACTGGTCCATCAAGAACGCCCTGCAATTGGACAACCGGCAGGGTTTTGCCACATACGACATTGGCTGTTATGCCCTGGGGCGGGGACCGGCGGGTTATTATCTTTTAAAAACGGGCGGAGCGATGGGCACGGGAACAGGCCTGGCCAGCGGATTTGGGAAACTTGCTGAATTCGGTTTCGCCCAGCCAGTGGTGGCTATGTGCGGGGATTCAACTTTTTTCCATGCGGCCATGCCTGCTCTGGTCAATGCCTGTTACAACAAGTCGAGCATAGTGATGGTCATTCTCGATAACAGCGCCACGGCCATGACCGGATTCCAGCCCCATCCGGGAGTAGGCAGGAATGCCATGGGGGAAGAGGTTACCCCCGTGGAAATCGAAGCGGTCTGCCGTTCATTCGGGGCCAAGGTGTTGGTTACCGACCCCTTCGATCTGGAAGGAACCAAACAAAAAATGTTGCAGGCCCTCGAAGACCCGGTAGGCGTAAAAGTGGTCATCATGCGCCGGAAATGTCAGATGCTCAAGGGGAAAGAAGAAAAACCTCCCTACAAGGTTAGAGTGAATCCGGAAATTTGCATTGGCGATGATTGCGGTTGCGATAGATTATGCACCCGGGTTTTTAAATGCCCGGGCCTGATGTGGGATAAAAAATCGGCCAAAGCCAGAATTGACGAGGTTATCTGCGTTGGTTGCGGCGTGTGCGCGGAAATTTGTCCTGAAAAGGCCATCATAAAAGAGGAGATCAGGTAAGTGAACCCGGAAAAAGATTCCTACAATCTCATCATCACCGGAGTGGGTGGACAGGGGAATGTCCTTTCTTCGCAGCTTATTGGCCAAGCCTTCGTCCACAAGGGATATTTTACAACCATCGGTGAAACCTACGGCGCCTCCCAACGGGGAGGTTCGGTTATGAGTCATATCCGCATTTCCTTACAAAAGCAGCTCAGCCCCTTGATTCCCAGGGGGAAAGCCGATGTAATAGTGGCTCTGGAGCCCGTGGAAGCCCTGCGGGTTCTTACTCAGTACGGGAACCCTGAAACAGTGGTCATCGTCAATACCCGTCCCATCTATCCCGTAGATGTAATTGCGGGTAATGAAGAGTATCCGGAATTCGCCGAGATTAAAAAATCCCTCGAGACTCTTTCCCGGAAAGTATATTATATCCCGGCCACTGAACGGGCCATGGAAATGGGTTCACCTATCCTTGGGAATATGATCATGATCGGAGCCCTCCTAAGCGTGCACTTTCTCCCTCTCAGCATGGAAGAGTTTCGTCAGACCCTCTCCAAAAATTTCAACGGGCAAAGGCTGGAAACAAACCTTCAGGCTTTGGAGGAAGGGGGGAAAATAATCGAAAGTTAAAATTGATGATCTCGTAAAAAGTCTGCAAATGCGGTTTTCCGTCATTCCGGCGAAAGC
>JASEHN010000573.1 GCA_030018715.1 Thermodesulfobacteriota bacterium
TACTTTTTCTTAATCATGTTTTTTAACACTCTGTGATCTCTGTGGCTAATTTAATTATTTTCTGCGTTTATCTGCGAAAATCTGCGTCCTATTCATTGGCTATGCGTATTTGGATTCTTTTAATTATCTTGCTCTGGACTCTTTCGCCGCCCCAGAAAGCCCAAGGGGGAGTGAGTGAAAAAATGAAACTGGAATTTTCTCTTCCTTCAGAAGCTAAAGGCTGGAAATGGGACGGGAAAGGGAAAAAATATAATTCCCGGACGCTCTTCGATTATATCAATGGCGCCGCTGAACTCTATCTTGCCTATCGTTTTCAAAACCTTGCTGTTCGCCGATTTGAAAAACCCGGGCAGCCACCCATCGTGCTTGAAGTCTATGAAATGGGCTCTGCGGAAGACGCCTATGGAGTTTTTTCTTTCGAACGGCAGGATGAAGACGCCGGCATGGGCCAGGGATCGGAGTTTGGGGGAGGATTGCTGAGATTTTGGAAGGGAAAGTATTTTGTAAGCGTATATGCCGAAGGGGAAAGCCCCGAAGTGGAATCGGCCGTCCTCAGCCTCGGGCGGGAATTGGCCAGGGCGATTCGGGTAAGCGGTTCGGCCCCCAAAATAGTAAGCTATCTGCCAGATGAGAAAGCCGGCCTTGTCGATAAAAGTGTTCGCTATCTTAGAAATCACATCCTCCTTAACCAGCGTTTTTTTATATCTCACCAGAACATCCTCAAGCTGAGCGGAGAAACGGAAGCCGCGCTGGCCCAGTACCTTCGTGGAAACCAAAAACCCCATCTGCTTTTGATTCGGTATTTATCGGAAAAGCAGGCTGAAGAGGCCTTGCAGAGCTTCAAAAAAGCTTATATGCCTGAGGCCAAAGAAAAGGGCTTTTTGCAAACGGAAGACCGCAAATGGACAATGGCCAAAAGGCAAAAGGAATGTATCCTGATTATTTTCGGCGCTGGGGCCCTTAACGATGCGGAAGAATTAATCAAGGCTGGCGAAGTTAGGATAAAGGAGGAGGGGAGATGAAAAAAACCGGAATCATTACCCGTCGGGATTTTTTGCGGGGGACAGCCGGCGCTGCTCTGACTGCGGCTTTTGGTTCAGGGATTTCAGCGTATGCCCATGCGGAACAAAGGGCCAAAGTCGTCCTTATCCGGAATGCGCAGGTCTTGACGGAAGGCGGAAAAGTCAACGGGGAAATTATTCAGAGCATGCTGGATGAAGCAATCAATACTCTTTTGGGGGAGAAGGACCCCGTTCATTCCTGGGGTAAACTTTTCAAGGCTTCCGACATTGTGGGCATCAAAAGCAATGTCTGGTGGCATATGCCCACACCCAGGGAACTGGAAGCAGCTATCCGCAAAAGGCTGCTTGATGTCGGGGTTAAAGAAAAAAATATTGACATCGATGACCGGGGGGTCTTAAAGAAGCCGGTTTTCCTCAATTCCACGGCTCTGGTTAACGTCCGTCCCATTAGGACGCATCACTGGTCCGGTGTGGGTGGCTGTTTAAAAAACCATATCATGTTCGTCCCTAATCCAGCGGCGTACCATGAAGAGGCCTGTTCGGATCTCGGCAAAATATGGACCTACCCGATCATAAAAGGAAAAACCCGCCTGAACATCCTCAGCGCGCTTCAGCCCCAATTTTACGGGAGGGGAGCGCATTTCTTCGACCGGCGCTATGTCTGGCCCTACAAAGGATTAATCGTGGGGACTGACCCGGTGGCCGTGGATGCGATAGGCGCCCGCCTCTTGCAGCTAAAGCGCATAGTTCATTTCGGTGAAGATCGACCGCTTGATGTTTCCCCCATCCATATCACCGTGGCCGATAAAAAATATCGCCTTGGGGTCAGCGACTTAAGCCGCATCCAGCTTATCAAGCTCGGCTGGATGGAAGAAGTTTTAATCTAATTACTACTTCGACTTCCTCCAGGCCATTTGGCGTCAAAGGGCGCTCGGGATCTTAAGCTTCAGATTTAGCTTCCCCTTTTAAGAAAGCGGGCACCTCCTGTGAGATTATGATTTACTCAATCATACGCGAATTTCATTAAAAACGATTTTAAAAGAAGCTCTTGCAAAAGTCCTAAACACCGTCATTCCCGCGAAACCTGTCCCTGCAGGCTTTAAGCAGGGAGCGGGAATCCAGGGCAGCCTGAAAAATCTGGATTCCGGGTCGCGCTTCGCTTGCCCGGAATGACGATTGAGCACCAGATTTTGAGATTTGCAAGAACCTCAAAAAATACAGCTTAAAAATTGCTTCCCGTTCAGTCCAGTTCAGGATGATAAGTTTCTTCTAAAAAGCTACTTTATCCGGGCCTTTCAATCCGAGAATCTTCCGGGCTTCTGAGGGCGTTGCCGGTTCGATGTCGAATTCCCTGGCGATGCGAATGATTTTTTCCACCAGGGCGGCGTTGTTCTTGGCCGGAACGCCCCTGCCCACCGAAAGGGCATCTTCCATGCCCACACGGGCGTTGGCGCCCATAAGCAGGGCATGGGTGCACATGGGCATCTGGAATCTGCCGGCAGCGCAAACCGACCAGACAAAATTTTTCTCCCCGATGTACTTGCAGGCTGATTCATAGAGAAAAACTAAATTTTCGGCGGTTGCCGCCATTCCTCCCAAAATTCCCAGAACGAACTGGATGTACACCGGCGTCTTCATCAAACCCCGCTGGATTAAGAAGGCGAGGTTGTTGATCATCCCGGCGTCGTAAACCTCCAGCTCCGGTTT
>JASEHN010000574.1 GCA_030018715.1 Thermodesulfobacteriota bacterium
TGTCCCGCGAAACGCGGGAGAGCTTTTTACTTTGCCATCCAAATTTTGACTTTTTGCGAGATCATCAACATTATTATGCTTTATAAACGATCCGATCGCGTCGGAGATTTGATCCGGCAGGTCGTAAGCGAGATGCTCCTTAGGGAATTGAATGATCCCCGCCTGGAGTCGGTGACCATTACAGAGGTGGAAGTAACTGACGATCTGAAACTGGCCACAGTCTTCTTCAGCGCCATGGGCAGTAAACCCCTGGAAGAAGAAGCTCTCCAGGGGTTGCAAAGCGCTGGGGGATATATCAAGAAAAAGTTGGGAAAGGAACTGAGACTCCGGTACGTACCGGACTTATTATTTAAATTGGACCGCTCGTTCGAATACGGGAGAAAGATTGACCGCCTCATCCAGACTATCCAGGAAGAAAAGGACAGAAATCTTAAAGAAGATCGCTGAAGAGATCCGGGCCGGCCAGGATTTTCTGATCTCTTCTCACGAAAACCCGGAAGGAGATGCCATCGGCTCGATTCTGGCCCTGGGTTTGGCCTTGAAGGAACTGGGTAAAGACGTGCTGATTTTAAACCAGGACCCGACCCCCGAGACGCTCAGCTTTCTTCCCGGGGCAGCAGAAATCGTTCATCAGGCCCCGGCCAACGGGGTTTTCGATGCGGCCTTCGCCCTGGATTGCGGGGACAAGCAACGGCTGGGAGAAGAGTTCGCCAAGGTGCCGAAGATTCGCAAAGTCATCAATATCGATCATCACGTAAGCAACAGTTATTTCGGGGACATCAATTTCGTAGATCCCCTGGCCAGCTCCACGGCAGAGATAATCTGCGATCTTCTGCGCATCCTGCCGGTGGCCCTTAGTGCGGCGGTGGCTGAGAATATTTATACGGGCATGCTAACCGACACAGGTTCTTTCCGTTACTCCAACACCTCGCCTAAGACTTTCGCCGCGGCCAGGATGTGCCTGCTTTCCGGGGTAGAACCCTGGAAAGTGGCGGAGAAGGTTTACGAAACCCAGCCGCTCCCCCGGCTTCGGCTTCTGCCCCGGGTCCTGGAAACCCTGGAAGTTGCCGAGAACGGGCGGATCAGCTCGGTGCTCGTTACCCAGCAGATGATGAGCGAGACCGGGTCCTCCGTGGCCCTGACAGAAGATTTCATAAACTTTCCCCGTTCTTTAAAGGGGGCGGAAGTGGCCTTGCTCTTTCGGGAGGTAACCCCGGTGAAATATCGGGTGAGTATGCGCTCGCGGGGGAGAGTGAACGTAGCCCGGATTGCCGCCCATTTCCAGGGCGGAGGGCATCCGGGTGCGGCCGGTTGCAGTGTGGAGGGAAGCTTATCCGAGGTAAAGGCCAAGGTTCTAGAACAGGTGAAGGCGGCTCTTTGAACGGTGTCTTGGTCATTGACAAACCCAAAGGCTGGACTTCCCACGATGTGGTTGCCCGCGTGCGCAAGGTTCTCAGGGTTAAGAAGGCCGGACACGGAGGGACACTCGACCCGCTGGCCACCGGCGTTTTGCCGGTTTACCTGAATGAAGGGACAAAACTGGTCCCCTTCAACCAGGAGGGCACGAAAGACTACGTGGCCACCATGAAGTTGGGCCAGGAGACGGAAACACTCGACGCCGAAGGAAAAGTTGTTGCCGAAAAACACGGGTTCTCCTTAACCCGCGATGAAATCGAGGAAGTCCTGGGACGATTCCGCGGTCCCATCCGGCAGGTTCCTCCCCTCTTTTCGGCGATCAAGCAGGGCGGTATCCCCCTGTACAAGCGGGCCAGAGCCGGAGAAAAACCCGAATTGCCGGAAAGGGAAACAATAATCCATTCTCTGGTTTTAAAGGAAGTTTCCTTCCCCCTGGCCACCCTGGCCATTACTTGCGGCCGGGGTACTTATATACGCAGCCTATGCGCCGACATAGGCAGGACCTTAGGGTGCGGAGCTCATCTTACGGAGTTAAGGCGCTACCGGTCGGGAAAGTTTTCTATCGACCAGGCTTTGAACGTAGAGGAGTTGCCCGGTCTGATCGAAAAGGAAAAAATAAGAGAGCGGATCATTTCCATGAAAGATGGGGTGGATGTCGCAGGGGCAATAGCCGTGGAAGAGAAAACGGCCGTGATGGTTCGGCAGGGCCGGTCTCTTTTCTTTCAGGATCTCCCGGAAGGAGACTGGAGCTGGCTGAAGAAAGGGCAGAGGCTTAGCCTCTTGCAGGGGCCGGACAAACTACTGGCTATTGCCGAATCCCTCGTGGATGAAGAGACAGGCCTGGCAAAGGATTTACCGGTTCTGCGCATCCGGCGGGTCTTCCACTGCTGAAGAAAAGGAATGGTAAATTTCTGAGAATGCAAGAAAGGAGAAAGACGTGACATTAATGCCAGAAAAGAAAAAGGAAATTATCGAGGGATTTAAGACCCATCCCACGGACACGGGGTCTCCGGAGGTGCAGATCGCCATCTTGAGCGAGCGCATCAATTATCTCACGGAGCATTTTAAAACCCATATGAAGGACCACCATTCCCGCAGGGGCCTCCTGAAACTGGTAAGCCAGAGGCGGCAACTTCTGGATTACCTCAAAGCCAAGGATGTGGAGAAGTACCGTAAATTAATCCAGCGGCTGGGAATCCGCAAATAAGGGCGATTCACCAGGTATTTTTCCGAATTTCAAGGCATTAACGGCTTTGTTACTGCGATCCGGCTATGACGGGATCGCCGCCCCCTTCGGGCTCGGAATGACAT
>JASEHN010000032.1 GCA_030018715.1 Thermodesulfobacteriota bacterium
CCCGATCAAATTTCGATCGTCAGTTTTGGAGATATTCCTCTCGCAGGAATGCTGGAGACTCCCTTGACAACGGTGAAAATACCTTTCATCGAGATTGGGCAGCTGGCCTGTAAGAATTTGATCGCTTTGATAAAGGGTGAAACTCTACAGGAAAAAAATATTGTCCTTCCTGTTAAACTAACCGTTCGCCAGACAACTAAAGCCGTGGACGAATCAAGAGAAATAAAGGAGGTTTAAATGGGAATTCGCACGGAGCAGCAATATTGGGATAGCATTCGCAAGCAGAAGCCAAAAGTTTTCATTTTTGGAGAACAAATAAAGGAGAATGTGATCGATCATCCTCTGATCAAAGGATCGGCGAATGGGGCGGCCTTGACCTTTCGTTATGCCAATGATCCAGCATACCAAGATCTCTTCACGGTTCATTCCCCGTTGGTGAACGAACGGGTCAATCGCTATGTCTCAGTTCACAACACCATTGAGGATCTCATGGACAAGGTGAAATTGATCCGCTTCGTGGGGCAAAAAACCGGGGAGTGCGCCCAGCGCTGCATGGGCTGGGATGCCCTCAATGCCCTTTACAGCGTCAGCTACGAGACAGACCAGAAATACGGCACTCCGTACCACGAGCGTTTCAAGAATTTCCTGAAGCGGGTACAGAAAGAAGACATCATGGTCCACGGCACCATGACCGACCCCCGGGGAGACCGGAGCCTGAAACCAGCGCAGCAGAAAGACCCCGACCTTTATTTGCGGATCGTCGAAAGGCGCAAGGACGGGATCGTGGTCCGGGGCGCCAAGAGCCATCAGGGAGGCATTCTGAATCACGAAGAATTCATTGCCATGCCTTCTGTTTCCCTGCGACCGGAAGATAAGGACTATGCGGTGTCCTTTGCACTTCCCGTGGACACCGAAGGAATTACATATGTCTTCGGAAGGCATTCCATGGATGACCGGCTTTTAGAGGGGACTCAATTTGATATGGGGAACGTTCATTATGGCCGTTATGCCATGTGGGTCTTCTTTGACGATGTGTTCGTTCCCTGGGAGCAGGTATTTCTCTGCGGCGAGACGGAATTAGCCAGCCTAATCGTGGAACGGTTTGCCGGCCTTCACCGCCAGAATTACGGGGCTTGCTCAGCCGGAGGAATGGATGTGCTCATCGGTGCCACAGCTTTGATCGCCGAATACAACGGGATCGCCGGTGCTTCCCACGTGAAGGACAAGATCATCGAGATGTGTGCCATGAATGAGACCATGTACCAGGGCTCTCTGGCCTGTTCTTCCCAAGGGGAAATGACTCCCTCCGGGGTAGCGGTTATGAACAAACTCCTAGCCTATGTCACCAAGCTGAACGTAACCCGCTTCCCTTATGAAATTGCCCGCCTGGCCCAGGACATCTGTGGCGGCCTTCTCGGGACCATGCCCTCGGAGAAAGACTACCGCCATCCGGAAGTAGGAAAGATGCTGGAAAAGTATTTGAAGGGCGTAGAAAATGTGCCTACCGAAGACCGCATGCGGATTGTCCGGCTGATTGAGCGGATGACCTGTGGCCGCACCCTCCTGGTTTGCATGCATGGGGCCGGGTCTCCTTTTGCCAATAAAATGATGATCGGAAGATATACGGATATGGAAGCTAAGAAGAAGCTGGCAAGGGATATTGCCGGGGTCGGCGAATCCCAGGCAAAAGCCGAAGCCTAAGGGGAAAAGTCGATGGGTGAGGAAAAAGCCGAGCCGAGCGCTGAACAACTTGCAGCACCCGAGTTATTTAACGTAAGATCGATGAGGGATTCGGATCACAAAATGAACCCTGAGCGGCTTTCTGGGAAAACGGCCATTGTGACTGGGTCCTCCCGGGGGATCGGCCGGGCTATTGCCCTGGCCATGGCCCGAGAAGGGGCGAATGTTGTCGTGAATGGCCGGGAAGAAAATGCGCGGACCGTTGCCGAGATGATCCGAAACGCCGGAGGAAAGGCCATCGCCGTTATTGCCGATGTGGCCGCGGAAGAAGATGTGCACCGCATGGTGGAGGAGACCCTTCGGGTTTTTGGCTCAACCGATATTCTTGTGAACAACGCGGGAGGAGGGGGGCCGCCGACTCTTGTGGAGGACATCGACGTCAGTGCCTGGGAACGAGAGATGCGCATCAATTTGACGGGAGCTTTTTTATGCTCTCGCGCCGTCATCCCAGAAATGAAGAAAAAGCGCTGGGGAAGGATTATCAATATGTCTTCCCAGGCCGGCCGAAGCGGTAGCGAACTGGCGGGAATTATCTATGCCAGCGCCAAGGCCGGACTCCTGGGGTTTAATCGCCAATTGGCCCGACAGGTTGCACCCTACGGCATTCTGGTGAATGCTGTGGCACCGGGGGTTATCCTGAGCGGGGAGCGGATCGAGAAAAAATGGCGGAAGCGGGCTGACGCAGAGCGCCAAGAGATGCTCAAGGCGATTCCATTGGGGCGCCTGGGAAAACCAGAGGAAGTGGCTCCTGTCGCGGTTTTCCTCGCCTCGGATGATGCCTCCTACATTACCGGTGCCGTCATCGATGTCAATGGTGGCCGGTTCATGATGTGAAAGGAGCTGGGAAATGGCCGTTCTGATCACCGGAGGAACAGGGTTTATAGGGTCCTTCGTTGTCAGGTCTTTACTGGAGAGGGGAGAAGTTCCTGTAGTTCTTGACATTGGGGAGCCTGGGCATTCTCTCCAGGGCTTGGTTGGTAAATTTATATTTATCAAGGAGGGGATCACTGACTTTGACTTCTTGGTTCGAACAATGGATGGTCATGGTGTAGATCGGGTAATCCACTTGGCCGCCTTTTTGCAGTTTGGTTGCGAGCGGGACCCAAGAAGGGCGATTGAAGTAAATGTCCACGGCACGTTAAACGTCCTGGAGGCATCTCGACGGATGGGGGTAAAAAAGATTGTCTTTGCCAGCAGTGGTGCCGTTTATGGACCACAGGTAGGTCTTATTAATGAAAAAAGCCCTATTCTCCCAAACCTCTCCCTTTATGGGGCGACGAAATTATTGGGAGAGACTCTTTTAGAACGATACCATCGGATCTATGGCATTCCTTTCATCGCATTGAGGTACTGGGGAGTTTACGGGCCTGGAGAAGTGCACAGCCCTGGAATGGCCAATGTTTTCAAGACGATTGAGAGCACTATTTTGGGAAAGGATGTGATCATCGAGGAGGTAGGAGCAGAGGAACGACGCCATTTCACCTTTGTCAAAGACGCAGCCCAGGCTACCCTCAAGGCCCTCTTTGCAGAAAAAAATAGCCATAAAATCTTCAACATTGCCGGCGGAGAAGAAAGTTACGTTACCTTTGCCGAGTTCCACCGAATCATCAAAAGGCTTTTTCCTTCAGCAGGAGAAGCAGTGTTTAAGGGGAAAGGACAGGATCGGGGGAAAGTGGACATTTCCTTGGCTCGGGCGGAATTAGGTTATTGCCCGGAATATAGCTTAGAGAAAGGAATCCAGGAAGATATCGATTTTCTGATGCCCTATAGAAAATAGTCTTCCCGATGAGGTAATTGTCAACTTCAGGGAAGTAGATTTATATTGGGCTACGAGTAGTCAGGAGGTAAGCCATGGAGATTCTGCAAAGGCTCCTGGAAACAAGATCAAAATAATGATGGAAAGGAGGAATGGACGATGATGGATGGACAACGGAATAAAGATGCCGGGTGGCTGAGCAGCTGCCTATTCTCATTATTGCTTCTTTTTTTTCTGATGGGAGTTATTGTTTCGCCCAGTTGGTCTGCTGAAAAAACTTATCCTGATCGGCCAATCAATATGGTTGTGCCGTATGCTCCAGGCGGGGCCGCAGATTTAGGAAGCAAGATGGTGGCCGAAAAAATCGCTGAATTTTTAGGACAGCCATTCATCAGTGTATACAAACCAGGTGGCGGTGGATCATTAGGAGCAGCCTTTGTAGCCAAAGCCAAACCAGATGGTTATATAGTGCTGGTCGGAAGTTCGACCCCCCTTGTTTTATCCCCCATTGTGAAGAAACTGGATTACAAATTAGACGATTTTATCCCCATCGGAATTTATGGAAAAACGCCAATTTGGCTGGCTATGAAAGCTGATGCCCGATGGAAAACTCTTAAAGACTTCATAGAAGATGCCAAGAAAACCCCCGGTAAGTTGATGGTGGGCTCTTACGGAAAACTTACCGCAGCCCATTTCGTCATTGAAACTCTTAGCAAACAGGCAAATATCCAATTAACCCACGTTCCTTTCAAATCTACTGCCGAAGCGTTGACCGCAGTTTTGGGTGGTCATGCTGACGGTGCTTTTGTTACTGGGGCGGGCGGTCTTTTAGAATCGGGTTCGGTCAAAATATTGGCTGTTGCTGCAGAGCAAAGATTAGAGGGCCTGCCCGATGTGCCTACTTTTAAGGAATCTGGGTATCCGATCGTCTTGAGTGCAACTTATTCCTTATGTTTCCCAAAAGGGACACCCAAAGAGATTGTGGATAAAGGTTACATCGCCCAAAAAAAAGCCTCTGAACGCTACTCCAAAGAAATCATGGAAGGCTTAAAAAGGGTTGAAATTTGGGCCGAATTCTTAACCCCAGAGGAGACTATCAAACAATGGAAAAAAGAGTACGAATTGATTTTTAAGATCGCCGAAGAGTTAGGGGTCGTGGTTAAATAGAAGGCTCTTTCTTTTGAGCCAGGGGCGAGGTGGGTAGGCCTCGCCCCGCTGGAGAGCCAAGGAGGGGTAATTTTGAAGGGGTCATTATTTTCCCGGGAACTGGAACGCCATGAAAAAGAATGACCAGATGAGCAGTTTGGTTGGGTTGTTGTTGGCCTTGTATATTTGCACTGAGTCAATGCGTTTGCCTTTAGGATATTGGCGTGATCCAGGTCCTGGTTTTTTGCCCCTCGGGTCAGGCCTCATTTTAGGATTATTATCAGGCATAGCTTACCTACGGGCACGAATGAGCAAATCCCCAGAAGGGAAAGGATCTTGGTATTCTAAGGAGAGATGGAAGAATTTGGTCGCGGTTGTGGTGGCCCTATTCGCTTATGCCATCTTTCTGGAAATCCTTGGATTTTTGTTGGCCACCTTTCTCTTATTAATTTTTCTCTTTCGGGGCATTGAACCCCAAAAGTGGGTTGTATCGATCGGAGGAAGCGCACTGGCTTCCTTTATATCCTATGCGGTATTTGAACTGTGGTTAAAAACTCAACTACCTAAGGGAATTCTCGGGTTTTAGTCGTGGACCTTCTCTCTAATCTCCAGTTGGCCTTCTCGGTCATCTTCCAACCGGGCAATTTATTTTTCTGTTTTATTGGGGTCCTCATCGGTACCTTAATCGGGGTGCTTCCCGGTATTGGCCCTGTTGCCACTATCTCCTTACTTTTACCTTCAACCTTCCATCTTACGCCAGTATCCGCAATTATTATGTTGGCGGGGATCTATTATGGAGCGATGTATGGGGGATCGACCACTTCCATCCTGGTCAACATCCCAGGGGAAGCGGCCTCTGTGGTTACTTGTCTCGATGGGTACCAGATGGCCCGGCAAGGGAGAGCTGGGCCGGCACTGGGGATCGCCGCTTTTGGCTCTTTCATTGCGGGAACGCTGGCGGTCATCATCATTATGCTCATTGCGCCTCCTTTAGCGAAATTTGCTCTTAGATTTGGGCCTCCGGAGTATTTTACTTTGATGTTTCTAGGGCTGACCCTTTTAACGTATCTGGCCAGCGGTTCTATGTTTAAAGCTTTGATGATGGCCTGTGTGGGCATCTTCTTGGGGACCATCGGAACGGATACCATTTCGGGTTTAGAAAGGTTTACCTATCGGAGCTATACATTAATGGATGGGCTTGGGTTAGTGCCTGTGATCATGGGTCTTTTTGGGATCTCTGAAGTTCTTTTAAATATTGAACAATCGATGAAGAGGGAGATTTTTAAAACCAGGCTATCTAACCTCTTTCCTACGCTCCGGGACTGGAGAGAATCTATCCTGGCCATAATCCGAGGAACGATTATCGGGTTTTTTCTTGGGATTTTGCCTGGTGGGGGAGCAGTCATCGCTTCTTTTGGGGCCTATGCAGTGGAAAAGAGAATTTCTAAGCATCCAGAAAAGTTTGGTACCGGAGCCATCGAAGGAGTTGCTTCTCCGGAGGCAGCCAACAATGCCGCCAGCCAGAGCGCCTTTATCCCTCTTCTCACTTTGGGGATTCCGGCCAATGTGGTCATGGCCATCTTGCTGGGGGCCCTTTTGATTCATGGTATTAAACCCGGGCCATTATTGATGAAGCAGCATCCGGGTTTATTCTGGGGTGTGATCGGAAGCATGTACATCGGGAATGTCATGCTGCTGATTTTGAATTTACCCTTGATTGGGATTTGGGTGAAAATTTTAAAAATCCCCTATCCCATTCTTTTTCCACTCATTCTCCTTTTTTGTTTGATCGGGAGTTATAGCTTGAATAATAATATAGTGGAAGTCATGATCATGATTCTTTTTGGGATCGTGGGATACCTGATGAAAAAGTTTGAGTATGAGGGGGCCCCTTTAATCTTAGCCTTCGTTTTAAGTCCGCTGCTGGAAAATACCCTGCGGCAGTCTCTGATTATGTCTCATGGCAGCTTCGCGATTTTCTTGACCCGGCCGATCTCGCTCGTCTTTTTCATCGTTTCCATATTTCTTTTGGGTTCCCCATTAATGCCAGGATTGAAAAAGAGGCCCAAAGGAGGAGACCTAGCGTGACCCGCCATCTGGAAGAGGAAACTCAATTCGAATCCTTGGACGCAATCCTGACCCCGCAGAGCATTGCCCTCTTTGGGGCTTCCAACCAAGAAGGAAAAGTGGGCTACGTGTGCCTGAAGAACCTTCTGGGAAAGTACAAGGGAAAGATTTATCCTATTCATCCCCACGAAAAGGAAATCTTGAGTGTCCCAGCTTTCCCTGACCTGAAGAGTGTTCCCGGCCCTGTAGACCTGGCCTTTATCATCATTCCGGCCGAATCCGTGGCGCCAGTCATTGAGCAATGCGGGCAGAAAAAAATTAAGGCAGCCATCGTCATTACGGCAGGTTTTGCCGAGGCAGGAGCGGCGGGGAAGGCTCTCCAAGATCAGCTCGCCGAAAAAGCCCGGCAATATGGGGTTCGCTTAGTTGGGCCCAACTGTTTTGGAATTTTAAACTGCAATATCGGTCTGAACGCCTCCATTGCGGTCCTCATGCCTGAGGGAGGGGGAAAAATTTCTTTCGTGGTGCAAAGCGGAGCTTACGGGATGGCGGTCTGCGCCTTAGCTCAGGATCATTATCTGAAAGTTGCCAAGATTATCGGTTTGGGAAATAAGTGTGATATCAAAGATGATGAAGTGTTGCGCTATCTAGGGCAGGATCCAGAAACGGAGGTCATTGCTCTTTATTTAGAGTCCATCGAGGAGGAGCGGGCATTTTTTGAAGAGGCCAAGCGTGCGTCTCGCCGCAAACCCATCGTGGTATGCAAGCAGGGGAGGACCCCTGAAGGAAGGCGAGCGATTCAGTGGCACACCGCCACACCTCCAGGGTCTTTCTTCGCCCAGCATGCGGCTATTCAGGAATCTGGAATGATCCTGGTCAGCAATGGCGTGGAAATGGTTGAGGTTGCCAAAGCTTTGGCCTGGCAGCCCCTCCCCCCAGGGAATCGGGTGGCCATTGTGACCAATTCTGGCGGGACAGCGGTGGAGCTGACGGATTTCTGTGCAGAAAAGGGACTTAGAGTTCCAGAACTCTCCCTGGAACTGCAGGAAAAGCTAAAACCCCTCTTGCCTTCCTATGCCACCGCCAAAAACCCAGTGGACATGACCACCATATGGCCGCGGTTCGTTGAAGTTTACCCCAAATGCATCGAGGCCTTCTATGAGTCTCCGGAAATCGATATTATCCTTCCGATCATGTTACATCGTTCAGCCATGATGCGGGAGGTGGCGGAGGCAGTCCGCGATGCTGTATATCGCTGCCAGAGGGAAAAGAAAATAATGAAACCAACTTATGTGTGTTGGGCTTCTTCGCGGGAATTTATCGCGAATATGGAGATTTTGGAATCGGCAGAGATCCCTTGTTTTGAATGGCCCGAACAGACCTCACGGGTTGTTAGTTTAATAAATAAATACGCCCAATTCCTGAGAGGTAAAAGCTGACTTCTCGTCTATCGTCCCTCGTTTGTTACCTTACACCTTTAGCCTGGCCAAATCGTTTCGTTTGGTAATAATAAAATTATTTTATTCTAGTTAAAATTTTCTTGACAAGGAATTGAGGCTATAATATTTTAGAGCAAAAGTTAACCTGGGTGACTTTTCCCCAAGAAACTCCCCCGGATCACTGCGACGATCGAAATTTTATTTAAGGGAAGGGAGAGTTTTAATGAACGTAGATTTAGAAGTCAGAAGGTTAAAGCTCGGGGAGAAGATTAAAGACCTGCGGCTGCAGAAACGTTACACCCTGCGTCAGGTTGCCGGGAAGACCGGCCTTTCCATCGCCCTCCTGTCTCAAATCGAAAACAGTGCCGTTTCCCCCCCTGTGGCCACACTGCTGCGCATTGCCAGGGCTCTTGATGTAAACATCGGCCATTTTTTCCGCGAAGAGGAATCGAGGGAAAAAGCGGTGGTGGTGCGCAAAAATGAAAGAAGAAAGACTTTTAGGCGCATGCATGCCCAGCATGGAGAG
Source organism: Thermodesulfobacteriota bacterium (assembly GCA_030018715.1). Classification (GTDB taxonomy): domain Bacteria; phylum Desulfobacterota; class SM23-61; order SM23-61; family SM23-61; genus JAHJQK01. The sequence continues at coordinate 8,675 of JASEHN010000032.1, forward strand.
GGCGGATATACTTACGAAGCTCTGGCTTACACCAAAAATGCCAAGCATATGGAGCCGTTCCTGGTGGAGTTTGAGCCGAAGAAGAAAGAAGAACTTACCTTCCTGAATCACCGGGGCGAGGAATTCCTATTCCTCTTCAGGGGACAGTTAGCTTTTCACTATAATCAGGATGAGATCGTCCTGGATTCAGGAGACAGTCTATATTTTGATTCGGGTGTTCCTCACGCCTTTCGGGCCCTTAAGGGCAAGAAGGCCCAGGCGATCGTGATGGTATATACGGAAGAATAACTACCGGAAGGCGCAAGGCGTAAGGCAACGACGGGGGACCAATGACTAATGACCGCTGGTAGCTGAAAGCCAATAGAGGAGTCTTACATGATAGAAATTCGGATTCATGGGCGGGGAGGGCAGGGGGCGGTTATTGCTTCCGAGGTTTTGGCATCGGCCTTTTTCCAGGAGGGGAAGTTTGTCCAGGCGTTCCCGGCCTTCGGGGTGGAACGCCGGGGCGCACCCGTGACAGCTTTCACCCGGGTGGATGACCAGCCCATCCGCATCCGCAACTTCATTTATGAACCGGACCACATCATTGTCCTCGACCCCACTCTGATCGAGAGCACCCAGGTGGATTCAGGCCTGAAGGAAAACGGCTGGATCATCATCAACACCGACCGACCACCTAAAAATTTTCCACATTTTTCCAGGTTCCGGGTGGCTACCGTGGATGCCAACCGCATCGCCGTCGAATACAAGTTAGGCTCGCCCACGGCCCCCATCGTGAACACGGCAATTCTGGGAGCTTTCTCCAGGATCACCGGCATGGTCTCGATGGATTCGGTCATTGAAGCCATGAAAGAGTTCGTACCGTCGAACAAGGCCGGCAATGCCGCCGCCATAAAAGAGGCCTATGAACGGGCCAAAGCGTAAATAGGTGAAAGGTGAAAGGTAATAGGTAATAGGTAATAGAAAAAACCCCTTATGCCTTGCGCCTTACGGTATTTAAAGGAGTTATTATGCCCGAACAGATTATATTTAAACGCGAAGAGGATATGCCTTATCTGCCCATTACCTTCGGTTCGATGGCCTGGAACAAGACCGGAACCTGGCGATACCTGCGCCCAAAATTCGAAAATAAAATCTCTCCTTGCATTGAAGGGTGTCCGGCAGGCCAGGACATCGAAGGGGCGATGGTCCTCATCGGCAAAGGCAAGATACTGCAGGCCTGGGATCTGTTTAAGGAAGAAAATCCCTTCCCTGCTGTCTGCGGGAGAGTCTGCTTCCATCCCTGTGAATCCTCCTGCAACCGGGGGGAGTTTGATGAAGCTGTTTCCATCAATGCCTTAGAGCGCTTCATGGCCGATATGGCTTCCCGGCACGGAAGAAAACCATTAGGGAAAAGGGAAAAGCGGAAGGAGAAGGCGGCCATTGTCGGGTCTGGACCAGCGGGTCTGACCTGCGCCTATCATCTTGCCCGCCTGGGTTATGGGGTAACGGTCTTCGAGGCCCTGCCGGTTCTGGGAGGTATGCTCCGGGTGGGAATTCCCGAGTATCGGCTGCCCAAGAAAGTCCTGGAAGAAGAAATCGATCAGATCCTGGAATTGGGAGTGAAGGCAGAGGTTAATGTCCGCCTGGGAAAAGATTTTCTGATGAACGACCTGAAAGAATACCAGGCCATATTCCTGGCCATGGGCAACCACCAGAGTAAAAGTCTGGGTATCCCTGGCGAAGATACCCAAGGCATAATGAGCGGATTAGAATTTTTAAAAAACGTTAATCTGGGCAAAGCAGTGGCCTTAGGAAAGAGGGTAGCTGTGATCGGGGGCGGGAACACGGCCATCGATGCCGCCCGTTCTGTATTACGCCTGGGGAGCAAACCATTCATCCTCTACCGAAGGACGCGGGAAGAAATGCCCGCCTTCTTAGGAGAAATTTTGGAGGCCGAAGAAGAAGGCATCGAGATCTCTTATTTGGTTTCGCCGGTGCGAGTGATTGCCGAGAACGGCAAGGTGAGCAGACTGGAATGCCTGAAGAACCGATTGGGGCCAGCGGATGAGGATGGGCGGCGGAGGCCGGTGGAGATCAAGGGGTCGAACTTTTTTCTGGAAGTGGACCAAGTCATAGCGGCCATCGGCGAGGAGGCGGACCTCTCTCCCTTGCCTAAAAAATTGGGCTTGAAGGAAAACGCCGTCCTGACGGACGAACGGGGGGCAACCAGGCAGAAAGGGGTTTTTGCCGGGGGCGACATCATCCAGCAGCCGCGCACTGTCGTGCATGCCATCGGTTCCGGGAAACGGGCGGCCATCTTTATCGATTGCTTTTTGAAAAAGAAAAAATGGGAGGGCCTCTTCGAGGCCATCCGCATCGGGGAACAGGGGACTTTATCGATGAAACGGTACTTGCAGGCGGAAAACGAACGCGCCTCCTTAAGTTCCAAGACGGTGCGCCTGAAAGACCTGAACCTGGATTATTTCGATTATAAGAAACGCAAAAAAATGCCCAAAACCCAGGTTGCCAAACGGGTCGGGTCTTTCGAAGAAGTCAATCAAGGCTATGCCGAGGAGACGGCCGTGGCAGAAGCGAAACGTTGTTTCAACTGCGGGGTCTGCAACCTCTGTGACAACTGCTACATCTATTGCCCGGACGTGGCCATCTTGAAACAGGGGGAGGATGGGCCCAACGTGATCGACTATGACCATTGCAAAGGGTGCGGCATCTGCGTGGAGGAATGTCCCCGGGATGCCATGGTCATGGAGGAGGAAAGAAGATGAAAAAGATTATGGTGGGCAACCATGCTGTTTCCTGGGGAGTGATGCTGTCCCGGGCCGAGGTGATCTCGGCTTATCCCATCACCCCCCAGACGACCATTGTCGAAGAGCTTTCGGTGCTCTGCGCGGATGGAAGGCTGAAGGCAAAATTTATCCCGGTGGAATCGGAGCACTCGGCCATGGCTTGTTGCGTCGGGGCTGCGGCGGCCGGGGTGCGCACTTTCACGGCTACTTCCGGGCAAGGATTGGCTCTGATGCACGAGATGCTGCACTGGGCCAGCGGAGCCCGCCTGCCCATTGTGATGGCCACGGTGAATCGGGCCCTGGGATCTCCCTGGAATATATGGGGCGAGCAGACTGACAGCCTTTCCCAGCGTGATACTGGCTGGTTGCAACTTTACTGCGAAAGCAACCAGGAGGTTTTGGATACGGTGATCCAGGCCTTTAAAATCGCCGAAGAGATCAGCTTGCCGGTCATGCTCAACCTGGATGCCTTCTTCCTTTCGCACACCGCGGAGCCGGTGGAGATCCCGGAACAGAGCCTGGTGGATGACTTTTTGCCCCCTTATCAACCCGAGTTTCGCCTGGACCCTAAAAACCCACATTCCTTCGGCTGCATGACCCCACCAGAATATTATATGGAGTTCCGGTACAAAATTCAGCAATCCATGCTGCAAGGCAAAGCGGTCGCGCAACAGGTGGATGACGCCTTTGGCCGGGTTTTCGGCAGGAAGTACGGGCTGATTGAACCCTACCGCTGTGAAGGGGCGGATTTGATTCTAATAACCTCCGGGGCCATTGCCAGCACGGCCCGCGTAGTTGTGGATAATCTGCGGGAGAAAGGGCGCAAAGTGGGTATGGTGAAAGTGCGACTATTTCGTCCTTTCCCCAAAGATGAACTTCTGGAAATTCTCCGCCAGGTGGAAAAAGTGGCGGTCGTGGATCGGAACGTTTCCTTCGGAGTGGGGGGAATTTTTGCCCATGAGATGCGAGCGGCCCTGTGCAACGAAAAAGTCCGGCCGGCGATTTTCAGCTACATCGCCGGTTTAGGCGGAAGAGATGTGACGCCGCCGGTGTTGAATGATGTGATTTATCAGACCTATAAACGGCAAGAACCGGAGGCCCAGAGCGTCTGGGTAGGAATGAGAAGTTAAAAAAGCAAAATGCCAAAACCTCCCTCTCCCCTTGCGGGAGAGGGGCGGGGTGAGGGGGATTAAAGTCAAGGGGGGAAAAAAGTTGGGTCTCCGGATGAGAATTAGTTAAATGTTTCATTTTTTCAGTTGGGAGTTCCAAATTTCGCGTTGCGTGTTGGGTAATATCGCCTAACGCCTCGCGCCTTACGACTTACGGGCATTGGTCAATGCAAGGGAGTTTGCTATGTACGAGCGCAGAGAATTGATGTATGCGGGCCACCAGGCCTGCGCGGGGTGCGGGGCGACGATGTCCATGCGCTATGCCTTAAAAGCCCTGGGAGAAAAAACAATCCTGGTCATACCGGCTTGCTGCTGGTCGGTCCTCGCCGGACCTTTTCCTTACAGTGCTTTGCAAGTGCCCGTGATTCATACGGCCTTTGAAACAGGAGCCTCCACCGCCTCAGGTATCAAGGCCGGTCTGGAAATGCGCGGCGATACAGAGACCACTGTAGCGGCCTGGGTGGGGGACGGCGGAACCTTTGACATCGGCATCCAGGCCCTTTCGGGCGCAGCCGAGAGGAACGATGACATCATGTACTTTTGCTACGACAATGAAGCCTACATGAACACAGGCATCCAGAGGAGTTCAGCCACACCCTTCGGAACCTGGACGACCACTACCCCGGCCAACCATCCCAAAGGGCAACCCAAAAAAAACATGATGGAAATTATGGCTGCCCACCGCATTCCTTACGCGGCCACCTGCACCGTGGCCTTTCCCGAAGACATGATGCGAAAAATCAGCAAGGCCAAAGCCATCCGCGGAACCAGGTTCATCCATATTTATTCCCCCTGCCCAACCGGCTGGAAGGCGCCTTCTTCCCTTTCAGTGAAAATAGCCCGCCTGGCCGTACACACCAAGATTTTTCCGCTCTATGAAGTGGAAGGGGGGGAAAGATACAATATTAATGTTGACCCGAAAAATCTGCCGGTGGATGAATACCTGCGCCTGCAGGGCCGGTTTGCTCACCTGACGGACGACGAAGTGCACACCACTCAGGAAACCGTGGACCGGGAGTGGGAGCGGCTGGTCAAAAAAGCCCTGGATTGAAAATTCCGTAAAAAATAATCCTTTTGGGGCCGAATAACTACCCTTAATATTTAACTCGATTGTATAGGAATTTCCTTTTTGGACACGGATGTACACAGATTATCAGGATAAACTAAAAAGAAAATAATTATCTGCGGTTATCTGCGTAAATCTGCGTCCTATTAAATTTACATATTAAATATTCAGGGTAAAAAATCGGTCTGTTCCACAGGTATTGGGGCAGGTGGAAGAATCGAAGGGGGAAGATGGGAAAGATAAAAGGAGCGGATTTTTTTAAGCTGGCCATCAGCATCGGGATTTGCCAGTTGGCCGGGGTGATTGGTTCGATTATCATCAAACCGGCAATTTCCGGCTGGTACGTAACCTTGAGAAAGCCTCCTTTCACTCCGCCCGAATGGGTGTTCGCTCCGGTTTGGAT
>JASEHN010000033.1 GCA_030018715.1 Thermodesulfobacteriota bacterium
CTAAACCACAACCTGTAGTGGGTACCCACTCTAAACCCGGAAGCGGCAATTTTGAGAACTTCAGCCACCAGCAAGGCCTGGGCCCAGCCGCGTATGTAATCGGTATTGTATTTGTCGAAGTAAGTCGAAGCCATGATCTGCTTCATGGCCGGGGTGTCTGTGGCTCCGTAGGGGGTGCCGCCGTACATGGAATAGTGCCCCTCGGCATCAGGTCCGGCGTTCCTGATGAAAGCTTCGGTGACCGCGTAGATGTTGCCGATGGCCTTGGCGGGGAAGCCCTGTTTCTTTAAGTCCTTGGCCAGGACGGTCATGGCCGAAGTGGTGTTTCCCATCCAGATGTAATCAGCCCCGGTTTCTTTGAATTTCAGGATGGGCTGGACCACGTCCGTCGGGGCGTAGCCGCAATGTTCTTCGGCCACGATGGGCACTCCCTGTTTCTTGGCTTCATCCTTGATGTCGGCTATGGGAGCCAGACCGAACCCGCCGTTGTTGTAAAGAAGCGCCAGCTTCCCCCCCTGCTTCTTCACGAATTGCGCGGCGCTGCGTCCGGCATCGTTGTAAGTTGAGTTGGTGGTGAAAAAGTAGGGAGCATTCTTGGCATCGGAAAACTCTTTGGCGTAGGAGAGGGGCATATAGATAGTCTGGGTCCGCGTGGAAAAGGGGATAACGGCCATGCTGTCAGGGGTTCCAAAACCTTGGATTAATGGAACTTTTTCGGTCTCGACCAGTCGCTTGAAAGCAGCTACGGTTTTGGGAATGTCGTAGGAGCAATCGATCTCGATTAATTTGATCTTCTGGCCCTTGATGCCGCCCATGGAGTTGATCCACTTATAGGCATCTATAATGCCATCCGTGTGGGGGATGCTCGACTCCGAAGTGGGGCCAGTGCGGTTGGAAATGGCTCCCAGGACGATGTCCGCCTGAGCAGTGGAGCCAAAAAACAGCAGAACCGCTGCCGCAACCAGGGTGAAAATGAGTTTTGTTTTCATACTTCCTCCTTTTAGGGTTTTAAGGGCTGGGAACATTGCCCAGACCTTTTGTTGAGCTTGGCGCTTTTGCCGTCAAAATCTCCGGGAGCAGGATCCAAGCAAAGCGCTTTTAAGCTAATTTCCTAACAGGGTGCCTTCCAATTGATAGAGTCACCCGCCCCCTCGGTACCTCCGTTAAGCATGCCGATAAATTCTGGCCAATACCCATTCCACCATCCGCTGCCAGGTCCGAGCTAAGCCATGGGGTTCGTAAATCAGAACTACCACGATGATCAGTCCGAAGACGCCCAGGCGAATGGGGGCCAGGACGCCCGCACTCTCTGAGATCAAGGAAACAATGGTGTCCAGCCATTCCGGGATGATTATAATAAACATGGCCCCCAGAATCGACCCGGAAACCCGCCCCAGACCACCTATAATAATCAGGGCCAGGAGCTGGATGGAAACTCCCAGATTGAAGGCCTGGATGGCCACAAACTCGAGATATTGACCGAAGAGGGCGCCGGCCACTCCGGCGTAGAAGGTGGCCAGGCCAAAGGCAGCGATCTTGGTCCGAAAAACATTGATGCCCATCATTTCAGCGGCAATCGGATGGTCGCGAACTGCCGCCAATGCCCGTCCGAGCCGGGAACGCTGGATATTTAAATTGGCGATGGCCCCGATTACCGAGAAAAACAGCGCCAGCAAGTAGAAATGATGGCTATTATGGAAGTTGAGACCGAAGATTACCGGGCGATTGGCAAAACGGCCGTCCTGGCCGCCGGTCAGCCAGCGCGATTCCTCAAAAACCCAGAAGAGGATAATCGCTGGCCATGGCCAGATAAACGCCCTTGAGGCGCAGGGAAGGCAACCCAAAGATCAGCCCAATCACCGCAGTGATCAGGCCGGAGAGGAGGATGGCCGGCAATGCCGGCATACCTACATTCTGGATCAGATAAGCCGAAAAAAAGGCTCCTACCCCCATGAAGGCCGCATGGGCAACGGAAATTAGTCCAGTATTTCCCACAAGCAGATTAAGGCCCATTCCCGCCAGGGAAAAGATGGTGATCTGGGTCAACAGGGTAAGATGGTAAGGGTTGAGGAACTGGGAAACGACAGCCAGTACCCCTACAAGAGCTAACGCCCCCAGGCGCTCGGCCCGGGTTGAAAAAAGAGGGGAAACAACTTTATTTTCTATATTGGCCATGAATTGCTTCAAACCCTTTCGATGTCCTTGGTGCCAAAAAGGCCAGTGGGGCGGACCCACAGGATCGCTACCAGAATGATGAACGGCGCAACGGGCCCCAGCCCCCCAAGCCCCGTAAGGTCTTTCAGGAAACCCGCTCCGAGGTTCTCCAGCACTCCGATGACTACCCCGCTAATCGTGGCCCCCACGATGCTGTCCAGACCACCAAGGATGACCGCCGGGAATACTTTTACGCCGTAAAAACTGAGCTCGGGCGTCAGACCGGCAATACTTCCGGTCAATACCCCCCCGACTCCGGAAACCACCGCGGAGATGATCCAGGCCAGGGCGAATATTCTTGTTAAGGGCACTCCCATGCTCTCGGCCGCCTTGCGGGAACTTGCGGTTGCCCGCATCACCAGGCCGATGCGGGTAAATTTGAAAAAGATACCAAACAACACCATAAAGAGAATCGAGAGGGCCAACGACCAGATATAAACCTGGCCTACTTTAACCACCCCGAAAGAAATCCCTTCCCGGGGAAATACATCTGGAAAGGGCAGGCTGGTTGCCCCCCAGATCTGGATCACGATCATGCGCAGAATAATACCGATGCCGATAGTGACCATGATGACCGAAATGATGGGCGCGCCCAGCATCCGCCGCAGCACCAGCCGCTCAATGAGGAGGGCCAGGACAATCATGAAAATCATGGTCATCAGGAAGGCCGGGATGAAGGGCATCCGTGTCCGGACAATGGTTTCCATACAGAAATAAGCGCCGATCATGAGTAGTTCACCCTGGGCAAAGTTGACCACTTCCGTCGCTTTGTAAATCAACACAAACCCCAGGGCCACCATGGAATAGATGCTTCCGACCACGATACCATTAATCAGGAGACCAAGAAAATATTCCATCTTCTACCCGCTTACCTTAAATTGATGAATTCGTAAAAATTCTGAAAAAGCATCTTTCTGTCATTCCGGCGAAAGCCGGAATCCAGTTCTTTCAAATATAAGTTCTCTGGACTCCGGTTTTCACCGGAGTGACGACTTTTTACGAGGTCATCTTAATTTGTGCTTAAGAAATTTCTTCGCCCAGGTAGGCTTTGCGAACCTGCGTATTTTCCATAACTTCACCGGGGGTGCCCTCGGCTATCTTCTCCCCGAAATCAAGCACCATAACCCTATGGGAGATACTCATGACAATGCCCATGTCGTGCTCTATCATTAGCGCCGTTACGTCGTGCTCGCTATTTAGCTTTTGGATATGCCCGGCCAGTTCCAATTTTTCATTCAGGGTCATCCCGGCCATGGGTTCATCGAGCAGCAAGAGATTAGGCTCGGCCACCATGGCCCGGGCGAGTTCAACTCTTTTTTGTACGCCGTAGGGGAGGTCGGCCACCGGGCGATTTATAACCCCTTCCAATCCGAGTGCGGCCAGAGCTTTGACCGCAGCGCCATTTGCCTCGGCCTCTTCGCCTAAGCAGCCCCACCTGGTCCAATAAAGACTCGAAGACAGAATCCCCGCCTTAAGCAGGTGATTGCGCCCGACCAGGACATTATCGAGCACGTTTTCCTGGACGAACAGGGCGATGTTCTGGAAGGTGCGGGCAATGCCCAGACCGGGGCGGGCGTGGGCTTTCATCCCCACCATCTCGACGCCGTTCATGCGGATGCTTCCTACCGGTACATACCGCCCGGATATGCAATTCAGGAGGGTGGTTTTCCCCGCCCCGTTCGGCCCGATAATCGAAAAGATTTCACCCTTCTTAACCGTAAAACTCACGTTGCTTAAGGCCTTAACTCCGCCAAAATTCAGGCTCACCTTGGTAACCTCAAGTAGACTCATAGGTTCTCTACGCCAAAGCCCTTCTCTCTGCTTTTTTCATCCGCTCTTTTAGCAATTATAGTGAACGGTCATTACGAATAGTCCAGCATCGCCCAGAAAATCCCCCCGTTCCCCCCTTTAGGAAAGGGGGGCGAGGGGGGATTTCGGGTAATCCATTAGCTTGACTTGCAGTATTAACTTGCATAATGTCAACTTGTTTAAAACGTTCCCAATATAGGATACACCTAGCCGTTATTTTTCCTCCAGCCCCCTAATAATCTTTTCCGGGGTGATCGGCAAATCAGTGATGCGCACGCCAATGGCGTTATATACGGCGTTCACGATAGCCGGAGCTTCGGAGTTGGCGGTCATTTCGCCGATTCCTTTGGTCCCGTAAAGACTCGTGGTGGAAGGCCGTTCGATGATTTTAGCAATAATTTTCCCCGTATCCTTGGAAACCGGGATCATGTAATCGGCAAAGCTGGTCGGTTGAAAATCAATCCCTGGATAGTAAGGATTCAGGTTTTCCATCAGGGCCATGCCCAGTCCCATTACCGAGCCGCCGTCAATCTGGCCTTCGCAGAGCATGGGGTTGATGGCTTTTCCTACATCATAGACGCTGATCAACTGCAGGACTTCCACCTGTCCGGTTTCCGTATCCACCTCGACTTCGGCAATGGTGGTGGCATAGGCGGCAGTAGCAAAGGGATTGCAGGCCCCGGTTTCCTCGTCCTTGGCCGTGGGAGCTTTTACATATCCTCCCCGCCCGGCAAGAATCTTGCCCATCCCGAAAGTTGCCTTTCCAGCCAGATCGGCCAGAGATATTTTTTTATCCGGACTCTGCTTGATCTTTACTTCCCCGTTCTCAATGGTCAAATTGACCGGCGAGGTTTTTAAGTCCGCAGCGGCCAGCTCCAGAATCTCCTGGCGCAGTTCCCTGGCGGCCATTACCACGGCATTGCCCATGGAATGGGTAACCCGGCTGGCAAAGGTTCCGGTGTCCATGGGGCAGGAGTCGGTATTGTCGTTGATGACCGTGACCTGCTCCATGGCCAGGCCCAGCTCTTCCGCGGCCAACTGAGCCAGAACTGTCTTGCATCCCTGCCCGATGTCAATTGATCCCACCATAAGATCAATTGTTCCATCCAGTTTCATTTTGATCAGGGCGTTACTCGGATCTCCCCCGCCACTCATTCCGGTAGGGTAAAAAATGCTGGCGATTCCTTTTCCTCTCTTTTTCACCTCAAACCTCCTTTTTCTCGGAACTCATGGCCATAAGATGATCGGGTAGTTGAATCCCGGCTGCTTTGGCAGCTTCTTTCATGGTTTCAATCAAAGCCACACTCTCCAGTGTTTTCCGGGTGGCCGTAATGTCTCCGTCCCGGACGGCATTGATAAAGCGGATTTCCCATGGGTCCTTTCCAACCGCTTCAGCAATCTTATCCATCTGCACTTCGTTGGAAAAAGAAGCCGGGGTAATCCCAAAGCCCCGCATGGAGCTGGAGACCTGTTTGTTGGTAAAGACACAGTACCCATCAATCCAGACATTAGGTATAGCGTAAGGGCCGCATACCAGGAAGCAGTGTTTGTCAACCACGTAAGGGTTCAGCGATCCATAAGCTCCGGCGTCCCGAATGGCCCGAATTTTCCGGGCGACGATCCGGCCGTCCTTTTTCACCCCATCTTTGTACTCCATAATCCAGGCCCCCTGAACCGTCGAGGCCAGGAATTCTTCTTCGCGGGTCCAGCGCCATTTCACCGGCTTTCCGGTCTTAAGCGCGAGCAAAGAGGTGATATGATCGGCATGCATATCGTTCTTGGAACCAAAACCGCCGCCGACAGTCCCTCCGATGAATTTGAGCCGGTTCAAGGGAACCTTGAGAATTCCGGCTAACTGAAGCTGGTGCAGGAAAGGGCATTGAGAGACGGAATTAATGGTAATAACTCCGTTGGCCTCGAGCCGGGCCACACTAACTTGGCCTTCCAGTTGAGCGTGGTCTTGGTTTTGGGTCCGGTAGACCTCTTCCACGATTACATCCGCTTCTTTAAAACCTTTTTCTACATCCCCCAGGCGAATCCGGCGGTAAGGAACCTCCCCGAACATCCACAGGTTTCCCTCAGGGCGAACCCTGGGAGTATCGGGTTTCATTGCTTCTATCGGGTCAAAAACAGGAGTTTCCTCCTTAAAATCCACTCTGATTTTCTCCACGGCCTCCTGGGCTGTATCCTCATCCACAGCCGCCACAGCCACGATCGCTTCTCCCTTGAAGCGCACACCCTTCTCAGCCAGAACCGGCTGGTCATTTGAAAATCCATATTGGTTGGCCGGCACGTCCTTGGCAGTAAGCACGGCTGCCACCCCGGGAGTCTTTTCTGCCTGGCTTACGTCCACATTTAGGATTTCTCCTTTAACTACCGGGCTGCGGTAGGCTTTCACCCACAACATGTTCGGGTAGGAGACGTCATCCACAAATTGCGTCCGCCCCGTAACATGCTGCAGGCCATCATATCTGGGAATCCTTTTTCCGACGACCACTCCCATGTCTCTTAACCTCCTCTCATCTATCCCGGACCATGCGCGCATTGGGGGCATGGCCTGAAATTATCGTTTTTTCTTATTTGTTAGCCTCAGCGACGGCCATGATGGCATCGATGATTTTTACATACCCCGTACAGCGGCAGAGATTCCCGGATATGGCCTGAGTGACTTCTTCCCGGGTCGGTTTGGGGTTTTTATCCAGCAGGGCCTTGGCCACCAAAATCACTCCCGGAGTGCAAAAACCGCACTGGGCTGCGTAGTGTTCGTGGAAGGCCTGCTGCAAAGGATGGATCTGATTCCCTTCCCCCAGCCCTTCTACGGTCGTGACCTTTTTCCCTTCTACGGTGAGGGCCAGAGTGATACAGGAATTGACGGCTTCTCCATCAATCAAAACCGCACAGGCGCCGCAGTCGCCGGTATCGCAGCTTTTTTTAGGACTGGTGACGAACAGCTGATTCCGCAAGACATCCAGGAGGGAGCTGTTCGCTTTTACCGCTACCTGAACTGGTTTACCGTTTAAAGAAAAAGAAAGCGCATATTCCATGCCTTTTACCTCCCCTTTGGTTTCACGAGATGGATTGCTTAAGCGCCCTGGCCACGAGTACCTGAGCCGCCTTTTTCCGATACCAGGCGGTTGCCCGCCCGTCATCGATGGGCTGAGTCTGGTCCACGGCCGCCTGGGCAGCCTTTTCGATAAGGGCTTCCGTAACCTTTTCCCCTTTTAAGAGACCTTCGGCTTTTGTCGCCCTTATGGGCGTCGGAGCCATAGCCCCCAGAGTTAGGCGCGCTTCCTCACACTTCCCCCCCTGGCTTATGGAAAGAGCGCAGGAAACATTCACCACCGAGAGGCTTGCGGCCTGGCGGCGGCCAAGCTTGAGAAAGGTCCCCTTTACATCTTTGAGGGGAATCCGGATAGCCGTCAGCAGCTCTTCGGGCTTTTTCAAGGTTTGCCGGTAGCCGGTAAAAAAATCAGCCAGGGCTACCTGCCGCTGACCCCGGGAACTTACCAGGGTGACCTCCCCATCCAAACCCAACAGGCAGATGGCCATGTCGGCAGCAGGGGAAGCGCTCACCAGATTTCCGCCGACCGTAGCCTGGTTTCGCGTCAGCGGATTACCCAGGCTGGATGCCGCCATCGGCAAGAGGGGGGCTTTTTTCTTAAGCAGGGAAGAGGCGGCAATCGCGGCGATTTTAGTCAAGGCCCCCAGGACAAGATGGTTTCCTTCCTCTTTTATTTCTTCCAGGCCCAGGTTGCCAATATACACGATTACCTCTGGTTTCAATTTCCCATGATGCATGTTGACGACCACGTCCGTACCACCCGCCACAATGGTCGCCTTGGGTCCATACTCCTGCAAAACGCTCAGGGCTTCTGTCATTGTTTTCGGGACGAAATACTGGATTGGTTTCAACTCGCTCACCTCCTGTTCATTAGTTTTTCTACAAATTTTTTAACTTTTGGCGCTGAAAATAAATTGTCAATTATCAATGATCATTGATAATTGCTAATTGACAATTGAAATCCGCCGACTTCCTTTTAAGAATGCAGCCCCTTGGGCAGGATCCATTTCCCGTAAGGGAAAAAGCCGACCGTTGCTTCTTTTCCGTGCCGGTCCATGGCCATAGTTAGGGCCTCGTCGGCGGAGGAAACGGCGGGGATCTGCACTTCAGCAAAGAGAGGCAGCCTTTCTTTTTCCGTTACCACAATAGCATTTTTACTGGCCAGAACCTTAAGGATAGGTCGCCAGAGACATCCATGCCAGAAGGGCTGCTTGCTATAGAAAAAATCCTCATAGAGTTTTTGCATCTTGTCCTTGGTGGGCGGCATATAGTCCTTGGCATAGGCAAAATGCGCCAATCCCCCCTCGGCCGGTGTGGCCAGGATGATCGTGCCTCCTTCTTTGACGAAAAAATTAAGGTTGGCGATGGGCCAACAGGAATGAGCAAAGAAGCGGTCTCCGGGAAATGAGCCGCTGATACCTATATCCAGTTGCCCCTGGGGGAGCCGGGACAAATCAAAGGTATAGTAGCGGTCATAGGCCTGCACCGATTTCCGGTGGGTGGCGATCGTCTCTCCTGCTTCGACGTTGATGATCTGCATGTCGGGGTTGAGAACCACCAGCAGGGACATATGCAGGCCGGCCATCTGCATGGCCTCTTCGATGTCCTGGCGCAGGATATTTTGCGGGGGCTCGTACCCCAGGCCCGAGTACCGCCCCGTGCATAGCCGATGGTTCCATTCGATGGTTTCATAGCTGCAAACTCCGGGAAGGATCATGCTGCCGCCACCGCCGTAACCCCATAACGTGGCTTGGGTCATGGTAACGGCCATCCGGAAATCAGCCTCCAGGAATTTGCGATGGACATTCACTGGCGTTCCCAGACTGGTCTCCCCGATGAATTCGAATTCCCACCGGTTCCTGGATACGCTTTGATAGATGGGAACTCCTGAGGCCAAGACAGCCTCGCCAAACTTCCGGTTCAATTCGGCCTCGTTCATTTCCCGCAGAGCGCCACTGGCCACCAGGATCTCCGCTTTTCCTCCGGCCTCCTTGATTTTACGGAGGATGATTGGAAGAAGTTTGTCGGCGGGGGTGAGCCGGGCAAAGTTATCTGTAAGGATCACCACCTTTTTCCCTTTACCTAAATAACTGGAAAAAGGGGGGCCGGCCACAGGATTTTCCAAAGCTTCCAGGACTCGTCCCTGAATATCCTGGATCCCTTCGGGGAAAGGAAAATCCGCGGATAAAACCAGGTTTTTTTCGGGAATTTCTAAGGGATTTTTTTATTGCCGTAGGGGATGTAAACCGTTGTCATAAGCCTCTTCCATTAAGCTTCCCATTACCGTTAAAAAAAAGAGGAGTGCCCCCCACAGCAGGCCGCTGCGGGGTCTTTGACAAAGGAGTTCGTGAATTGTTGGGGCTTTTGCCTTTTTTTCCCCTGGCGTCCTGCACTTTCCCAAAAACTTAAAACAGTGCCTTTTCATCCCGGATGCTGAAGAAACGCATGTTTTCTAGCACCGGCTGAAGATAGAGTTTGAAATGGGGCTTGGCTTTGGTGGTGGGTTCCGCCCGGGCAATCAAGGAAGTCTCCCCGACCTTTACATCCAGGTAAACTTCACTCCCCAAGGGTTCTAGCACCTCTACCACGACTTCGATGGTCTCATTGGGAATAGCTGCGGGCGCTTCGGGCAAGTCTTCTGGCCGGATGCCGAAGATCACTCGCTTCTCGGGGTAGCTCTTCAACTTTGCAGCTTTATCCTCGGGAATTTTAAGTTTGAAGCCCATAGTTTGCAGAAAGAGTCCCCCCTGCTCTGAAAGAAGTTCCCCCTCCATAAAGTTCATGGCCGGGCTGCCGATGAAACCGGCAACAAATTTGTTGGCCGGGCGGAAATAAAGTTCCAGGGGAGCGCCCACCTGTTGTTTTAACCCATCCTTCATGACCACGATACAGTCGCCCATGGTCATGGCTTCCACCTGGTCGTGGGTAACGTAAATGATCGTGGTCTGCAAGCGGTCGTGCAGTTTTTTCAGCTCCACGCGCATCTGCACCCTGAGTTTGGCATCCAGGTTGGAAAGGGGCTCGTCAAAAAGGAAGACTTTGGGTTTGCGAACGATGGCCCGGCCCACGGCTACCCGCTGCCGCTGCCCGCCGGAAAGGGCTTTGGGCTTACGTTCCAGGAGCTCGCCGATGTTCAAAATCTCAGCGGCCTCCTTGACCCGCTGTTTGATCTCCGCCTTGGGAAACTTGCGCAGGGTCAGGCCGAAAGCCATATTCTGGTAAACGGTCATGTGCGGGTAGAGGGCATAGTTCTGAAAAACCATGGCAATATCCCGGTCTTTGGGAGGAAGTTGATTGACGACCTTGTCGTCGATGTAGATGTTTCCGGAGGTGATGTCTTCCAAACCGGCAACCATGCGCAGGGTCGTAGTTTTGCCGCAGCCGCTGGGACCGACCAAAACCACGAATTCCTTATCCGGGATCTCCAGATCGAAGTCTCTCACCGCTTTGACTTCGCCAAAATGCTTATTTAATTTCTCCATAACCACTTTAGCCATCGTTCTTCACTCCTTTAAAGCGCCGGTCATGCCGGCGACATAATGTTCGACGAAAAAGGAATAGACCAGAGCAACGGGCACAGAAGCGAGAAGCGCCCCGGTCATCAATGGCCCCCAGTGATAAACATCTCCCCGGACCAGCTCGGTAATCAGGCCGACGGGAGCGGTTTTGAGAGTGGTGGTGGAGATGAAGGTGAGGGCATAGAGGTATTCGTTCCAGGAGAGGGTGAAAGCAAAGATGCCCGCCGAAAGAATCCCCGGCAAGGCCAGAGGAACGACAATCTGCCAGAAGACCCGCAACCGGCTGGCCCCATCTATCATGGCGCATTCTTCCATCTCTTTGGGGATGGATTTAAAATACCCCATGAGCAACCAGGTGCAGAAGGGGATGAGAAAAGTGGGATAGATCAGGACCAAAGACCACAGGCTGTCCCAGATCTTCAACTGAAAGATGATAGCGGCCAGGGGTATGAAGAGAATCGTCGGAGGAACCAGGTAACCGAAGAAAATGGAGATGCCTATGGGTCCAGAGCCTCTAAAACGCACCCGTTGAATGGCATAGGCCGCCAGCAGGCTGGCCGAAAGAGAAAGGATCGTCGCCAGGATGGCTACGAAGAAAGTATTAAACATCCAGCGGTTGAAGAGCGTCTCTTTGAATAACATTAAGATATTTTTAAAGGTTGGTTCGTGGATGAAGAAAGGGTTCAGTTTGAGGTTATAGAGCTCGGCGTCGGATTTGAAGGCCGTAATGAACATCCAGTAAAAGGGGAAAAGGAGGAAGAATAAAAAGATGAAAAGAGGAAGGTAAAATTTTATCATCCGCTCGACGAATTTCTCGCTCAAAGCCTTATTCCTCTCTGCGCATGTATTTATAGCAGACCCATACGCTTATCATCAGGACAGGAAGGATGAAAGCCGAGATGGCTGCCCCTTCGCCGAACTGGCCGCCGGGAATGGCCCGCTGGAAGGAAAGGGTGCCATAAAGATGGGTGGCGTTGGCCGGCCCCCCTCTGGTAATTACCCAGATGAGCTGAAAGTCAGCGAAGGTCCAGATGGTGGAAAAAGTGGTCACCACGGCAAGAAGAGGGCTTATCAGAGGGAGGGTCACATGGCGGAACCGGTGCCACCCTCCTGCTCCATCAATCGAGGCAGCTTCATAAAGAGAGGGGTTGATGGTCTGCAGCCCGGCCAGAAGGCCGATGGTGAAGAAGGGAATGCCCCGCCAGACGTTAGCCACAATTAGGGCAATGCGGGCATTGGTCGGGTCTCCCAGGTAGTCGATTTTGTGGCCGATGAGCCCGATCTTCATCAGGACCCAGGTGATTCCGCTGAAGGTCGTGTCATAGAGCCACCAGAAGCAGATGGCGCTCAGAACTGTGGGGATGATCCAGGGCAGAAGGACAATGGCCCGGACAAAGCCCTTGGCCCGGAATTCCCGGTTGAGGACGATGGCCAGGGCAAACCCCAGAAGGAGTTTAAAAAAAACAGCAGCTCCCGTGTAGAGGAAGGTATAATAGGTCACCTTCCAGAAAAGGGCATCGTTAAGAAGACTGATGTAATTGGCCAGGCCGATAAATTCTCCCGTTCCCCCCACCACGGTATCGGTAAAACCAAGCCAGATACCCAGAATAAGCGGGTAGGCCAGAAACAAAAGGAGGAGACCGACGGCCGGGGCTACAAAGGCCATCCCCATGACCGTGCGGTCTTCGAGGAGGCCGGACCAGCGCCACCGCCGGCCCGGCCTCTTTCCCGGTTGTATGGCAATATTCTCGGAAATTCTCACGGGTTCTTACTTCTTTTCCTTGGGTTTGGGTTCCTCTTTGGCCTTGGCCGGGGCTTTAGGAGCGCGCGGTTTGTAATACCGGGCCGCCCTATCCTGGGCTGCGGCTGCGGCTGCTTTGGGAGATTTGCCGCCCACGCATACGTCGTTAAACATGTCCACTATTACGTATTCAGCCATAGTAGCTGCCGAGGGGGTCCCTACGGGTCCGGCATAACCGGTCCATAGCATACGACCAATAGTATCCCGGAAGGGAGTATGCTTGGGATCAGCGGTCCAGACCGGTAATTTTTTGTAATCTTTCAGGCTGGGAGTAACGTACCCGCGCATGGCTTCGATCCATGGTCCATACTGGGGCTCCTCAAACATATAAAGGAGATAATGTTTGGCCGCCTGCTGAACCTTGCAATGCCTGAAAATAAAAGCTTCGTTAAACAGGTGAAGCTCGGCCGGCTTTCCGAATGGGCCAACGGGCATATTGGCATGGTCCATATCCGCAGCAATATCCGGGAACTTTTCTTTGGCGGCATAATAGATGCTGATCCCATTTCCGGTCAGAGAAATTTCTCCGGCCAGGAAAGCCTTATTATTATGAGGATCGAGCCAGGAAGCAACGCCGGGGATCATGGTGTCGTATAATTCCTTGCTGGCTTCCAATGCGTCCCAGGTCTCCTGCTTGTTCAGGCAAAGGGTTGCGCCGTCACTCTCCACAACTTTGCCGCCAAACGACCAGAGCCACCAGTGCCAGGTATTGTTGCCATCGCCCACGGCTTTTCCCATGGCGTGGCCAGTGGGGCGGCCTTTGGCTTTCAGGGCCTTGGAGAGTTTGATGAACTCGGGAATCTTATCCGGGAATTTTTCAAATCCTGCTTCTTTCATCCAGCTTATCCGGTAATTCATGCACATAGAAGGGGCGCCTACTGGAAGGCAGATCCACCGTTTGGTTCTGGGGTTTATGCCATATTTGAGGCAAACAGGCTCCCATCCTCCATACTTCTTATCCAGGTAAGTGGCCAGGTCAGTGACGTCCACTAATTTGTCCGGATAAAGATGGGGATCGTCATGCCATCCCAGGACGATATCGTGCCCTGCTCCCACGGAAGCGGTCATGGCTGCCTTGGAGCGCACATCTTCCCAGGAAATGTATTCGGTGATTACTTTGCATCCTGTGGCCTCTTCCCATTTCTTGGTGTTCTTATCCCAGAATTCCTGGTCGCTCTTGACGAATACGGACCAGCGCAGGACCCGGAGGACAGCTCCTTTTTCCGGCTTAAATTCGAGCGCCTCCGGTTTGGCTTTCTGGGCCAGGGCGTCCAGGGGCATGCCGGCAAGACCCACAGCTGCTGCCCCAGCCAGGCCGGTTTTGATAAAATCCCTGCGGCTAATTCCTTCGCCCCCTCCTTCTAAAAACTTTTTCTCTTCCATGGCCTTTTACCTCCTTTTTTTATCTATTGGAGAACCCCCAATAGTGAAGCACAGTCTAAAGAATCTTATGCTCCTTGAAAAAAGAAACCTGTGTTATCTGCCCGTTTAACGTTTAGGGATGTTATTTAATCATGTTTCTTAAAACATGACAAGAATTATTTTCGGCTCATTCTTGATGGCTTCGTAAAAAGTCCTGTTCCTGTCATTGCGAGGAGTTCCGCATTTGCGGGACGACGAAGCAATCTTGTATTTTCGGGCACTTATAAAAACGAGATT
>JASEHN010000575.1 GCA_030018715.1 Thermodesulfobacteriota bacterium
TGTGCCTCATGATTGCAAGCAATATGACTTTCCTTCCGGGCCCCTGAAATAACTGGCCATTTTAAATATGCCAGCTCCTTGGCGCTCAACTAATTTGGAGATAACCCATAAATAATAAGGTACAAGGCAATCAGATAAACAGCCTAAGCGCTTTGTGCTTCTACCCTTGCGGCGGGGAAAAGTACTTTACCAAAAACTTTTGCCCCGCGTACTTCCATTATCTCAACGTCCAATTCCTGATTGATGAATTCATCTCCACCCTGGATGAGAACGGGGATGTAATTGCGGGCATAACCCGTGAGCATCCCGCTTTCCCGGTCCCTCTTGCTTTCTACTAAAACTTTAACCTTCTTATCCAGAAAAGAGCCGTGAAAAGTTTTTCGTTTCTCTTCACTCAACGATCTCAATATCTGGCAGCGCGCTTTCATAACCTGAGAGGGGATTTGCCCGGGAAAGTCTGCGGCTGCTGTACCCTTCCTTCTGGAAAAGGGAAAGACATGAAGATAGGCGATCGGAAGATTTTCGAGCAGGCCTGCCGTATTCCTGAAAGTCTTTTCGTCCTCTCCCGGAAAACCCGTGATTACATCCGCGCCAATGGCCAGGTCTGGGATGGCCCGCTTGAGACCGTACACTAAATCGGCGAAGAAAGCTGCAGAATAATTGCGGTTCATTCTTTTAAGGACGCCATCATCTCCGCTCTGTAGTGGAATATGCAGATGCGCGCAAATTTTTCGGGAGTCAGTTAGGAGATCGATCAGGAGCGGGGTAAGCTCTTTCGGCTCGATAGAGCTTAAACGGATTCGGGTATTAAAAGGTTCCCGTTCAAGCGTTTGCAGCAGGTGCAGCAGGGAAACCGGGGGAACCAAATCCTCTCCATAGGCTCCGAGGTGGATGCCGGTGAGGACGATTTCTTTAAAACCCCGGGCAGAGAGCTCCACCGCTTTCGCCAAAGTATCTTGCAGAGGGAGACTGCGGCTCCTCCCCCGGGCATAGGGCACGATGCAATAGGAACAGAAAGAGTTGCACCCGTCCTGAACTTTTAGATAAGCGCGGGTCCGTTCAGGAAACAAGGGGGGTCTGCCATCTTTAAAAGACAATGGTTTTTCTGCCGGAGTTGAAAGAACGCGTGCTTCCCCGGCTCCTTTTCCTGAGGCAACGATCTCAGGAATGTTCTTTCCAGCGCTTATGCCCACGACAAAATCGACTCCGGGAATGGCTTTAAGGGTTTCAGGAGAAACCTGGGCGTAGCATCCTGTGACGATGACTTGCGCCGCTGGATTCCTGGCAATGGCCCGGCGAATGAGCTGGCGGGATTGATAGTCTGTTTTTTGGGTTACCGTGCAGGTGTGGATGATGTAAACATCGGCGGCCTGGTGGAACGGGATAATCGTATGGCCTTTAGCCGAAAGATCGGCGGCCAGAGAGGCGGCATCGCTTTGGTTGGTCTTGCAGCCTAAGGTAGGCATAGCAATCTTTAAAAAGCTTCTTCGATCCATCCCCCGCCTAAAACCTCATCTCCCCGGTAAAAAACCACGGCCTGTCCCGGCGTCACGGACTTTTGCGGTATTATAAAATCCACTTTTACTTTTCCTTCCCCCAAAGGGACAATGAGCGCCGGAGCCCCCGGATGACGGTAACGAATCTGCACCGAAGCTTCCATTTTTCCTTCTGGTCTGGCAAAGGAAATCCAGTTCACTCGGGCAGCGATAAGGCCATTGGCCAAGAGTTCTTCCTTTTTACCGGCGACCACGCGGTTTTTCCCGGTATCCAGGGCCAGAACATAATAAGGGTGAGGGCCGGCGATGCCCAGGCCGCGCCGCTGCCCGATGGTGTAAGAGTAAAGGCCGCGATGAAAGCCCAATATTTTCCCCTGGCGGTTGACAATCTCCCCGGGCCGGGATAACTCTTTCCCCTTTCTATCTTCCACAAACCCCCGATAGTTGTCATCCGGGATAAAACAAACTTCCTGACTTTCTGCTTTCTTGGCCACTCTGAGCCCCAGTTCGCCGGCCTGCTGCCGGACTTCTTCTTTGGTTTTTTCTCCCAGAGGGAAAAGCACCCTGGCCATCTGCTCCTGGGTCATTGAAAAAAGAAAATAAGATTGATCCTTGTTGCGATCTTTCCCCCGTTTGAGCAGATACCTCTTGGTCAAGGGGGCTAATTCAATTCGGGCATAATGACCCGTGGCCAGGGCTTTGGCTCCCAGTTCCTCAGCTTTTTTGAGCAGGAGCCTAAACTTGATCCGCTCGTTGCAGCGAATGCAGGGGTTGGGAGTTCGCCCTCTTGAGTATTCATCGACGAAATAATCCACCACTTCTTCCTCAAAAGCCTGGCGCAGGTTGATCACGTAATGGGGTATGCCGATTTGATCGGCCACCCGGCGGGCATCGCGGACGTCTTCCGGGGAACAGCAGCGGCCAAAGTCTCCCTGGTCGTCTTGCTTTCGTTCCCAGAGGTGCATGGTCAGACCGATGACCTCGTATCCTTCGTTTTTTAAAAGGGCTGCGGCTGTTGAGCTGTCCACCCCCCCGCTCATGGCCACAGCCACCCGGCCTTTTTCCTTCGGCAACACTTATTTATCCTTATCTTTCGCCACAGAGAACACCGAGAACACAGAGATAAAAAACATTGGATCATCTCCAAATTAGTTGATCAAATATTGTATCAAAATTAGGTAAGGGATCGGAAGGAAAGGCAGATTGCGCCGCAAGCATCGG
>JASEHN010000576.1 GCA_030018715.1 Thermodesulfobacteriota bacterium
TTCCGTTCGTGGTGAGCTTGTCGAACCACAAAAAAATACTTTTGCAAGAGGCTCCTATGAATCTCCGTTTTTGTTTTGCCCCCGAATTCCCGAATCCCCTTCAGGTTCCCCGGTCATGTGGGAAGTACCTTCAAAGACAACCCCTTCGCCGAAAACTAAAACCGGGGAATAAATATCCCCGTAAATTTTTGCCGGGGAATACGCTTCCACCCGGGATTGGGCGCGGATTGTCCCATGAGCTTCCCCGTGTACCAGGACAACGCCAGCTCGAATATCCGCCCGGACAACGCCCTTTTCCCCGATGATCAACATCCCGTTGCTTTGAACTTCACCGGTGAATTTTCCATCCACCCGGACCGCTCCCTCAAAGGTTAATTTCCCTTCGAATTCCGTTCCCCAGCCTAAAAGGGCGTTGATCTCTTCCTTGTTTTTTCTCTTTTTATTCAGACCAGCTCCATTCTTCAATGTGGTTCACCTCCGCAGCAGGTCAATGAGCCGGTCCAATTCGTCCCGGGAATAAAACTCAATTTCAATCCTGCCCCGCTTTCCCTTTCCTGTGATTTTAACCTTCGTTCCCAGGGCCCGTTGAAGTTCTTCCACCAAAGGATTCCACTCTTGATTTTTGTGGGGTAAGGAACGGGGGGGATTCACCCGAAGTCTCTTCACCAGGTTTTCAGTTTGCCGGACGGAAAGCCCGTCTGCAAGCACTTTTTTTAGGGCCAGCCTTTGTTTCTCAGGCCCGTCGAGACTCAAAAAAGCTCGAGCATGGCCCATGCTAATAGTCCCATTAGCCAAGCTTTGCTTGATGTCCTGGGGGAGTTTAAGCAGCCGGATGGCGTTGGTGATGGTCGTCCGGTCTTTAGCCACTTTCCTGGAGATTTCTTCCTGGGTAAGATGAAACTGATCCATCAGTCTCTTGAATGCTTCGGCCTCTTCGATCGGATTGAGGTTCTCTCTTTGAATGTTCTCTATCAAAGAAAGCTCCAGGATCTCCTCTTCCGGGACATCTTTGATTACAACGGGAACTTCTTTCATCCCGGCCTTCTGAGCGGCCCGCCATCTCCGCTCTCCGGCAATCAGTTCATAGCCGTTCCCTTTACGCCGGACAATCAAAGGCTGGAGTATCCCCTTCTCTTTAATAGAACTTATCAGCCCCTGAAGTTGTTCGTCGTTAAAAACCTTTCTGGGCTGGAAAGGGTTGGGTTGGATTTCTTCGATTCCGCAGACGTTGAACACCTTTTTCCCCTCAACCCCCGCGAGAGATTTTTCTGGAATCAATGCTCCCAGCCCTTTTCCCAATGCCTGGCGTGCAATCAATTTTTTGATCCTTCCGTAGTTTAGTAATCTACGATCTATTTAAAAAATGGGTTCATCTCCAAATTAGTTGATCAAATTTTTAATGAAAGCCTGCCAAGGGCCCGGAAGGAAAGGTCCGCCTCAGGCGGATGCCGCAAGCATCGGCGGGATATCCACTTTCCATAAACCCAGAGCTTCCCTTCCGCAAAGCGCAGCGGGGTCCGGGAAACAAAGCTTCGAAGAAATTGCAGACTCCCCCGCCACAGTTAAGGAGAGATATGCGCCTCATGATTGCAAGCAATATGATTTTCCTTCCGGGACCCTGAAAGCACTGCTCATTTTAAAAAGGCCAGCTCTTTGGCCCTCAACTAACTTGGAGATGCCCCAAAAAAATGAATGACGATTCACTTTAAAATAAACTAAAGAAAAATGTCAAAAGAAAAAATTAAACTTTTTGGAAAAATTAAAAGTAGATTTTAAACCCCGCAGGGACAATATTTCTGGAGAATAATCGCCTGTTTTTCAAGGTTTACCCTTCTCGGCTTAAGATCTCTTTGGCCAAATCCAGATAGCTTTCTGCCCCGCGCGAACCGGCATCATAAAGAATAATGGGTTTTCCGAAACTTGGACTTTCGCTGAGACGGACATTTCTGGGAATCACCGTATTGAAAACCAAAGATCCAAAATGTTTTCTTACTTCCTCGCTTACCTGGTGAGAAATGTTGTTCCGCTTATCGAACATAGTCAGCAAAATCCCCTGGATTTTCAATTCCGGATTCAAACGAATTTTAATTAAGTCAATAGTTTTGAGAAGTTGTGACAATCCTTCCATTGGGTAGTATTCGCATTGTAACGGGATCAGGACTGAATCGGCCGCCGTCAAAGAATTCACCGTGAGAAGACCCAATGAAGGCGGGCAGTCAATGATTAAAAAATCGAACTCTCTTTTTATTTCTTTCAGGGCATTCTTCAGGCGAATTTCCCTGTCGGGAAATGGGACTAATTCAATCTCTGCTCCAATCAAATCAATATTTGATGGAATGATTTTCAGAAAATTTAATTCGGTATCCCTCAATAAATCTTTAAGAGGGACCTGATCGATCAGCGCCTGGTAGATGCTCTGGGATGCTTCTTCTCTCTGGGCCCCGCACCCGCTGGTGGCGTTTCCTTGGGGGTCGATGTCAATGAGTAATGTCTTTTTTTCGGCCACAGCCAGAGAAGCAGAAAGGTTGACAGCGGTGGTAGTCTTGCCCACTCCTCCTTTCTGATTGGCTATACAAACCACTTGAGCCATTTTAAGGGTCTCTCCGCATCAATTAAACTCATATCTTACTTGGATATAAAATTTCAAGAAAAAAATAATGCTCTCGTAAAAAGTCGGCAGAAGAGTCATTGCGAGCGAAAGCGAAGCAATCTCGTT
>JASEHN010000577.1 GCA_030018715.1 Thermodesulfobacteriota bacterium
GCATTTGAAAATACTGGATTCCGGCTTCCGCCGGAATGACGGAAAAGGGCATTTTTAGACTTTTTACGAGAACATCAATCAATTAGTCTTAAAGAATTATGTTGATTTTTACAATAGGTTATAATAGATAAGAACTTTGATTCAGCGCAAGTCGGCAAATTTTTTTATCAAGTAAATTTCGGAGATGATTTGAGGATGGAACGATTTGTTTTAAAGGGAAAGCTTTTGATCGACGGCACAGGACGGCCCCCGATTGAAAATGGTGTGGTTCTAATCGAAGGAAACCGCATTGCTGCTGCCGGAGGGGAGAAAGACGTAATTCCCCCCACTAACGTTAAAGTGATAGACTGCGGCGCCCAGGTCCTAATCCCGGGGTTGATTGATTGTCACAATCACCTGGCCATGGATCCTACATTGGACAACTGGCCAGCCCGATTGAATGACAGCGACGCGGAACAGGCCATCCGGGCTACAGTCCACATGGGCATTGATCTCAAGACCGGAGTAACAATGGATGATATCCGGAACTTAAAAAGGGTTGAGACGGTCATATCCCGAGGCAAACTTCTCTATTCCGGAGTAAATGAATAGCAGGTCAATCTCCCTTTTCCTGGCGCTCTTTTTTGCTGGGGAGAGAAGGAGATGGGAAGGTAATCTTAGTGAGGAGGGTTACGAATCATGGTACGGCTTAATGGTTATATGGGCAAGGTTCTCCGCGTTGATCTGAGCAGGATGGAGATCAAAGAGGAAGAACTGAGTATCGAAAAATTAGAAAAATACGTCGGCGGGACAGGAATGGGAGCCCGGTATCTTTTTGACGAAGTTCCTGCGGGGGTAGAATGGAATGACCCGGGGAATCGGCTTATCTTCTTTTCCGGTCCGCTCGGAGCAACCAGGATCTCCGGTACCGGAACTTTTTCCGTGGTCACAAAAGGCCCGATGACCAATCTGGCTGGAAGTTCCCAGGCCAATGGCCTTTTTGGGGCTTACCTCAAACTCGCCGGAATCGATGGTTTCCTGGTACAGGGGACGGCTCCCCATTGGGTCTATCTTTTCATCCATGACGGGAAAGCTGAACTCCGCGATGCCCGACATCTTAAAGGCAAAGGAACTTTTGAGACCGAAGATATTTTACGAAAAGAGTTGGGCCTGGGCCATCGGGGCAGCGTCCAGTGCATTGGCCCGGCTGGAGAAAATCTGGTCCGCTATGCCATGATCTCTGGCGATGGCGGCCACGTGGTCGCCCATAATGGCATGGGGGCGGTCATGGGATCGAAGCGTCTCAAGGCCATTATTGTGGCCAGGGGGAAAGCAGAGATTCCGGTAAAAGACAAAGTAGCCGTGGAGAAATTGACCCGGGAATTACACGAAGATGCCAAGACCAAGGGATCCAAACGGATCTATGAGTTTGGAACCGGCGGGGGATTTTCCGCAGCCGCTTTGGGGGGATGGTTGCCGGTGAAAAATTATACGACCAGCCTTTTCCCGGAGCACGAAAAATTTGACGGCCAATACCTACGAACCCACTTTAAGATGAAGCACAACGCCTGCTGGGCCTGCCAGCTTCGTCATTGTAAACTCTGCAAGGTCACGGAGGGGCCCTATACTGGCTTAGAAGGGGAGGAGCCGGAATACGAAGGGCTGGCAACATGGGGGCCGGTAATCGGGAATACGGACCCGGGGGCCACTGTCATGCTCAACCAGTTCAACGACCAGATGGGTATGGACCTGAACGAGGCCGGCTGGACCATAGGCTGGGTGATGGAATGCTACGAGAAAGGGGTGTTGACCAAAAAAGACCTGGATGGCCTGGAGATGACCTGGGGAAACGCAGAGGCGGTCAAAGAGATGTTGCAGCGGATCGCCAACCGGCAGGGCATCGGCGACCTTCTGGCCGAGGGAGTGAAGAGGGCTTCGGAAAAAATCGGGGGAGAAGCGGTAAACTGGGCCATCTACACCCATACCGGAGCCGCGCCCAGAAGTCATGACCACCGCGGCCGGTGGTGTGAAATGCTGGATACCTGCACCTCCAACACCAGTACAATCGAGGCCACCCGGGGAGGAGTTTTCCCGGAACGGCTCGGGTATCCTCCAGTGTTCGACAAGTTTTCTCCCTGGGAAGTTGCCGTGATCAACGCCAAGGAAAACGGCTGGCTGCAGTTTGTGGACTGCCTGGGAATTTGTGCCTTTTGCTGCCCAAACCGGGGGCTGACCGTCCAAGCCACAAATGCAGTGACGGGGTGGGATCTGGATTTGCAAAGCGCTACCCACATCGGCCGGAGGATCGTCAACCTCCTGCGGGTCTTCAATCTTCGGCATGGGCTCAACCCTGCCCTGGAAAGGCCATCAGCCCGGTATAGCTCAACGCCGGTGGATGGACCGGTTAAAGGCCGGCCCATCGGGCCCTTCTTTGATTTCATGGTCCGCACCTACCGGGAATTGATGGGCTGGGACCCGGAGACTGGCAGACCTCTCCCGCAGACTCTGAAGTCTTTGGGATTGGAAGAACTTATTGAGAAATTCTGAGTTGGGAAAGATTAAATTAGCCACAGAGGGCACAGAGATCACAGAGTTTTAAAACCATGATTAAGAAAAAGTAAAGAATAAGTGTAAAACGTCTAAGTGATCCGGCTAAGGCGGACTAAAGTCGAT
The DNA here is from genome assembly GCA_030018715.1 of Thermodesulfobacteriota bacterium. Taxonomy (GTDB): domain Bacteria; phylum Desulfobacterota; class SM23-61; order SM23-61; family SM23-61; genus JAHJQK01. The sequence goes on from JASEHN010000577.1 coordinate 2,653, forward strand.
GATCTCGTAAAAAGTCCTAAAGCCCCTTTCCCCGTCATTCCGGCGAAAGCCGGAATCC
>JASEHN010000578.1 GCA_030018715.1 Thermodesulfobacteriota bacterium
TTAATCATGGTTTTAAAAACTCTGTGATCTCTGTGTCCTCTGTGGCTAATTTAATACGGAGTCTGGATTGCCGTTTGATCGGGAACGGCACAACGAATAAAAGACAAAAGATTATTTTTAAAGAGCTAACCTGTGATGGTCTCGTAAAAAGTCCGACAATGCGTCTTTCTGTCATTCCGGCGAAAGCCGGAATCCAGTCCTTTCAAATAGTTATAAGTTCCCTGGACTCCGGTTTTCACCGGAGTGACGACTTTTTACGAATTCATCAACCTGTTATGGATCCTAACTTTTATATTCCTTTTGGACCCAAGGATTTATTTTTTACTTAGATCGGAGGCAGACTGAATGAGCGGCTTCTTCTCCAGAAGCCGGTGCACAACAATTGTGCCAGCCAGGACAGCGATCCCGACCAGGTCCGTTAGCACGCCGGGATGTATCAAAGTTATCGCCGCTGCCAGCAAAGGAATTCTGTAGGCCACGGAAATCGGCCTTCCCCATAACCATCCCTGTACGCCGCAAGCTAAGGCATAAGTTCCCACCAGAGACGTAATGATCACCTGGATGATGTCTGTCGTTTTTCCGATCAGGAGCATTCCGGGGTTAAAAATAAACATGTAGGGAACGATGAAAGCGGCCATCCCGAGCTTCATGGCAGTGAAGCCCACTTTGTTGGGGGGGGGCGTTGGCAATGGCCGCCGCGGCATACGCAGCCAGAGCTACGGGAGGAGTAATAGCGGAGATGCAGGCAAAATAGAAGACAAACAGATGGGCGGCAAGAGGCAGGGCGCCGAGATCCTGCAGGCCAATGGTGATCACGGCAGCGCAAATGGCATAAGCGGCCGTTGTGGGCATGCCCATTCCGAGGATTATGGCCACGACCATGGAAAGGAATAAGGCCAGGGGGAGCATATCTTTGGCGTAAGTGAGTAAAATGGTGGCAAATTTCAACCCTACACCTGTTTGAGCGATCACCCCAATTACAATACCGGCGGCTGCGCAAGTTCCGGCAATTTCAACCGCCCCTTTTGCCCCTTCAGCCAGGGCTTTGATAATTTTCTTCGGGCCCATCCGGTTTTCTGCGTGAATCGCGCTGATGACAATGCAGGCTGCGATCGCCATGGTCCCGGCTTTGATGATGGAGGATAGGGCGATGGCGATATAATAGATCAAAACGGCCAGTGGGGAAAACATATAAATTCTTTTCAGGGTTTGTTTGAGATTGGGGAGCTGATCTTTCCTTAAACCCACAAGCCCAGTCTTGGCCGCCTCAAAGTCAACCATGAAGTAAACCGCAACATAATATATCACCGCGGGGAGAATAGCTGCGGTCAAAACTTTCACATAAGGAATTCCTAAAATTTCCGCCATCAGGAAGGCTCCGGCGCCCATGACCGGGGGCATGATTTGACCTCCGGTGGAGGCCACGGCTTCGACCGCTCCGGCAAAATGGGGTTTGTATCCTGTTCTTTTCATCATGGGAATGGTGAAGCTGCCGGTCCCAACGACGTTGGCCGCCGAGCTTCCGGATACGGTTCCGAAGAGAGAACTGGAAATGATGGCCACCTTGGCCGGTCCCCCCCTGGCCCATCCGATGACAGCATTGGAAAATTCGATAAAGTAATTGCCCACGCCGGATCCCCTGAGGAAAGCTCCGAATAACACGAAGATGTACACATAGGCGGCAGAAACCATGATGGGCAGTCCAAGGATTCCATCCAGGCTGAAGAGGTAAGTAAAAATCCTCGCCCAGCTATACCCCTTGTGATACAGAAGACCGGGCATATATTTCCCGAAATACCCGTAGAGGATAAAACAGGTGGCGATGATGGTTAAGGCTATACCGGTTGTCCTTCGGGTCATTTCCAGGATGGCGATGATAAAAATCAAAGAAATGACCGCATCGAGGGTGGTTGGGGTAACTCCGACCCGATAAATCCAGGTGTCAAACTCAATGAAAACGTAGGCAACGGGAACAATGATCATGCATATGAAGAGGTAGTCGATCGGGTGAACCCGGTCCATCTTCGCCCCTCTCCATCCGGGCAGGAGGAGGAAGCAGAGGACTCCTGTAAAAAGAATATGAATGCAGCGGAAGTACCAGGGATCGATGGGTCTGATGAGCAGGACAAAGAGATGGAAGATGGAGCATACTATGCCAATGGTAAAAACGATCCCGGTGCCTAATTTCCCAAATTCCCGCATACGCATGATTTCCGAATCTTTAATCTTGCTAAGATCCGCTACCTTTTCACCCATAAAAAGTCCTTCCTGGAAAATATGGTTTCCGTGAATAGGCCCGCTTTATAAGTTACGGGCCGAAAGATAAAGGTGTGTCGGGGAAAAGGCAGCCTTAAAAGGAAATTGTTTCAGCTCAATGTGGAGCCTTTTCCCCTATAATTTATTTTAATTACGGCCTTAATTCTTTTGGTATCTTCAATCCTGTTTCCTCATAATACTTAATGGCCCCAGGGTGAAGAGGAATTGGGCTGTGCAGGATATTTTTGGGTTCAACTTCCTGGGCAGATTTATGCACTTTTACAAGAACATCTTTATTCTTAAAAATTTCTTTGGTGAGCTCATAAACCAGATCATCCGGCATGTCCTTAGTCCTTGGAGGATCTTCAAGCCAATCTCTTCATTTTTCCATTCACTGCCTTAAATTCCTCTTGCCGTAACTGGGCTCGCCATGTGGAAATGGCGGCAGC